>JBGVGP010000055.1:0-23363 GCA_045121735.1 Acutalibacteraceae bacterium | reverse complement strand
GGCGAGTGATATTGCTTCGCAGTTATATTATGCTTCGCATAGTTTTATTGTCCTTCGGACAGCTTCAGGCGAATAAAATAAAACTGAAGCCGCAAGGCTTCAATAACACTTTTGATTTATCAAAAATATCACTGCAAATTTTAATTTGCAATATAACTTATACACACCGAAGAAAATATTTTCAGACGGGCATTATTCCGTTCAAAGCCTATAACCCACTATGACACTTTCAAGCTGAAAGTGTCACTTTTTTATACAAAAAAATCGGGAGTACTTCATTACAAAGTGCCTCCCGATAATTTTTAACTGTCCTTAGCAACCTCGCTCATTTCCGTGGCGTTTGTTTTTTGTATAAGGGCCAAGATGTGCCTACGGCACAACAAAAAAATCCTCCGATTTTGACTCAAGTCAAAATCACCTCCCCTTTCAGGATAGAAAAAAATTTGCTCCCCTGAAAGGGGAGCTGTCAAATCGAAGATTTTTGACTGAAAGGTCTTCACTACTGCACACGAGTTGGTACTATTCGGCCCTCGGCCCTTTGGCCCTTGGACCTCATCTGCCTAGCTTCTTCATTTCCTTGCGCAGTCTCCTGTTGCAAAGCATTTCCCAAAGAGGCATTATAAGTCCGCCCTGAAGACGGCAAGAGGCCTCATTGAGTGCGGCATAGTAGGCAATTTTAAAATCGGCATACTGTGAAAGCTTGTTCTGCCTTTTATATTCCTCATAAAGCCCGTAGCTGTCGCCCCACATATTGCGCAGCTGAAAAAGGTCATACTCCCTGTCTGCCCACATTGCACCGCAGGGGTCAATAAAGCCTGTAAGCTCAAAGCTCTTCGGGTCAGCCATGATGTTCATTATATTAAGGTCAGCGTGAATCAGCACGGGATTTTCAGGCTCGGTGTAAAGCTCCTCAAAAAGCCTTGTTGCTTCAAGCAAAAGTGCAAGCTTCTTCTTTGAAAACTTACCCTTGTCCGCAAGGTCGGTAAGCCCTCTTAGATTAGGCTCCTGCTTTTCTTTTTTATAGAATTCAAGCCATGTGCCGTATTTTTCGCCGTCGATAAAGCCGTAGGCTTCGCCCTTTATGCTGTGCCACTGACTCATTCCCTCAACAACGCTTTTCGCAAAGGCGCTTTTCTGCTTTTTGCTTTTAAAAAGAAAGCAGGGCTCAAGAACGTTTTTACCCTCAATAAAGTCCATACCCATAAGAGCAACAGTATCGTCGTTATAGGTAAAAAGCACCGTGGGCATTTTTACGCTTGTATTTTTGCCAAGCACCTCAAGCTGTGCTGCCTCCTCAAGGTTTGCCCCCTGCCTGCGAAAGGCCTTGACGGCTACTGTTCTGTTATCAGAAAGAACTACCTTGAAAACCTTACCGAAGCTGCCGCCTCCGATGAAATTCATTTCCTTTATATCAGCCTCAAGCTCCTTGGGTGCTACCTCTCTTATTCTCTGCTCAAGGTGTCTGTTATTCATTTCAAGTATTGTCATTTTATATTCACCACCTTTTTCAGTTTAACACAAGCCTTTACCGATTTCAACTCTAATTTAATTTACGGATAAATAATTCGCACTTTCTATTGACGGAAAGGGGAAAATATAGTATCATAAATTAGATATTAATAAAAAGTGAACTGCACAGCATTTCATAATATTACGGAGGTTATTGAACATGAAAAAGCTCATGAAAAAATCAATGGCAATTCTTCTCACACTTGTAGTCCTTTCAGGCTCTATGGTCTGCCTTGCAGCTACAGAAGCCGAAGCCAAGCAGTACGACTACAGCTCCTACGTTCTTCTCGGCGACAGCATCGCAAGCGGCTGGAGTGACGTAGAGGATCTTGAAACACGCTTCACCCGTGTTGAGGGCTCCTACGGCGACCTTGTTGCAAAGGATCTCGGCATTGCTGAAGAAAACTATTATCCCATGGCATGCATCGGCTTCAGAACAGTTGAAATGCGCTATATCCTTGAGGATGATTTCGAAGGCGACAAATATCTTTATTATTCAATAGACAATGACCTTATGGATAACGTTCACGCACCTGCTATGCGTAAGGCTATTGCAGAAACAGACCTTATCACTCTTAACATCGGCGGCAACGACTGGGGCTCATTCCTTGGCTGGCACGTTTTTGACGAGCTTGACAAGGCTGAAGCTGAAAACGAAGAGTTCCTTGCACAGCTTGAGGAATATCTCACTACTGCTGATTTCATCAGCTTCGACACAGTTGCTACAATCGCTTCCTACTGCAATGCCCTTCCCGACCTTATCCGCGTTTTACCCCAGGCTCTTGATGAAGGTCTTACAAACTACTTTGTAAACTGGAACTACATGATTGAAGATATTTACGCTCTTAACCCCGACGTAACTCTTCTTGTTATCGGTATGTTCGATAACTCTCTTCAGGATCCCGACTCTCCCCACCTTTCAAATGACGGCGGTATAAACACAACTAACGTTCTCGGCTCACTCGGTCAGACAATCGTTGATATTGCTAACATCCCCATGGTTGAGGGTGCAAAGAAATACGGCTACACCTTCGTTGATACAACAGGTACTCTCTGCGAGGAGCATCATCCCAGCCGTACAGAAAATGGCGGTCACAGATTCATTGCTAACAAGATTCTTGAAGCTCTTCCCGATTCAAGCTTCCCCTACGAGGACGTTGAAAAAGGCACAAAAGCATATTCAGCTATTCAGTATATGTATAAAAAGGGCATTATGGAAGGCACAAGCGAAACAACCTTCTCACCCGATGAAAAGATTACAGCCGCTGACCTCGAAAGAGCGCTCTTCAACCTTACAGGTAAAGAGAACCTTACAGGCAGCTCAAAGTTATCAGTTACCCGTGTAGCACTCGGCTTAGCTTCATACCGTGCATCAATTGCACTTTCAAATAACATTATGGGCTTTGCAAATGCAGTTTCAATTATGCTTACAGTCATCTTTGAAGAAGGCCTCAGCGGTATCGCTTCTGCTGTAACAAGAGCAGAGGTTGCAGAAACCCTTATGTACATCATTAACAAATAATAAACCGCATAAATATTTCCCCTCTGCTCCTGCGTGAACAGAGGGGATTATTTTATTTATTAAGCATCCACACTGTAAGCACCGTATTTTATACACTCTTAAGTGCCTTTATTCTTTGTTGACAATGTGCTGTAGCTTTTGTTATAATTCAATTAACAATAAAAGGAGGAAATAAAAATGGAAGAAAACTTAAGCTATCAGAAAAAATGCAAAACCTTTATTTCAGCGGCTGTAATTGTAAACACTGTTATTTTCACAGCACTTAATTTTATAGTTAAAGACTCTGCCACCGAAAGCCCCACTTTTTATTCCGAGCTTATGCTGCGTATTCCTGCAATTGCTGCTACCCTCATTGCCCTCGTTCTGCTTTTTTTAATAGGTAAAAAGCTCACCGGAGATAACCGTAAAACCGTTGTTTTTATGGGTGCAGTTTATTTCGGTCACAGCATTGTAGATGCAGTAACACTGTTTGTCCATTACACACTGAAATCATTATCTGAAACCGGTTATATAGCACAAAATATAATCACAATTTCCGAAATCGCAATTCCCGTTGTTGAGATACCCTTTGCCATAGCTATAGCATGCTTTGCCTTCTCCACCTTTGAGGGCTACAACAGAAAAAGCTACGGCATAACCCTTGAGGATTCAAAATTAGGTCTTTCCCGTGCACGTACAAGATACTTTGCTTATGAAATTATAGGTGGCCTTGTTGCAGGCATAATCACAGCAATCCCTACATTGCTTGTAAGCCTTCTTACACTGCAGGAATTCAACGACGTCGCCTTGTTAACCACAATAACAGCAAAATTCAGCCTTGCTATAGGCACCGTTGTCGGACTTTTTATAAATTACCTTGCAGGCTACCGCCCCTACAGAAGCCGTGTTGATGCAATTGGCTTCGTCGCATGCTCCGCCCTGTCAGCAGAAATCGTCACTATACCGGCAAATCTTATTGCGATACCTGAAATTCTTACGCTTAACAAAATGACTGCAAGTGCAGCTGAAGCCGAGGCCAACCTTTCGTCTTTCCTTCCAATTGCAGGCGCAAGCAGCTTTTTGAGTGTACTTCTTGTTGCAGTTACACTGGGAACAGCCTTGTTTATGCTCAGGTACTTTTTCTCAAAAGAAACCGTACCCACCTTCGGCTATAACAGGCCTGTTCAGGAGCAGACAGATATTACGGAATAAACTAAAGCCGTCGGATAAACCGACGGCTCTTTTTATTTATTCAGCATCCACACCATAAAGTTAAGATAAAGTGCAAAGCTTACCCATAAGAGATAGGGTATCTGTAAAAGTCCGGCAAGCTTATCACTTTTGTAAAACTGAATTATCATAAGAAGTATCAGCACCCAGAGAACAGCAAGCCACAGCACAGAAAAGCCGTATGCCTGAAAATTAAAGAAAAGTACACTCCACATAAAATTAAAAAGCAGCTGCAGAGCATAAAGGAGCATGCTGCGGTTACGCATGCGTGAATTATCTGTCAGCCAAACCCTTGCGGCACTTATTGCCATAAGAATAAAAAGTATGCTCCACACAACAGGAAAAACAACTTCGGGAGGAGTCAGCATCGGCTTTTGTGCCGCCCTGTAGCTTTCCATTCCCATATTGGTAAGAAGCGCCGAAAGGCCGCCCACAGCACCCGTTATGACAAGAAATATCCCGTATGTTTTAAGCTTACTTTTATCAAGCTTCATATTATCACCCACAATATGTTATGCAGCTGCAAAGGGATTTATTCTTTATTGACAAGCTGACGCTGTTTTTGTTATAATTCATTTAACACAAAAAAGGAGGAAATAACTATGTTTTCAAAATTTATAAGATTTTTTGTTGCAGTGCTTATGGTGATTTCACCGTCCTTCCCCCATCTTTTAAGCTTGCCCGCAATTCCCCGGGGTGAGCAGGTGGACATGAGCAAATTCGAGCTTGTGTGGAGTGACGAATTTGAAGGTGATGAGCTTGATAAATCAAAATGGGGCTACAACTGGTGGGAGCGTGAAAGAAAGGGCGGCTACTGGCACGAGGATATGGTCGATGTAAAAGACGGCAACCTTGTTATCACAACCGCTTATTACAAGGACGGTCTTCCCACACCCGACGCATATAAAAACTACTTTGCAAACCGTCCCAATGATAAGGACTACGGACCCGGCTGGTACACAGGTGTAATTGAAACCCGTGGTAAGCACGAATGGTGCTACGGTTACTTTGAGTGCCGTGCAATTCTCCCTGCTTCATCAGGTATGTGGTCAGCCTTCTGGATGATGAACGAGGGCGTTTACAATGTTGACGGCTCCGGCAAGGACGGTACAGAGGTTGATATTTTTGAATCAATGTACTATAAAGATAACGCTCTTGGCTACGGTGACGCTGTTATAAGCGGCATTCACTATGACGGCTACGGTGAAGGTCATCAGGGTGACAGCATCGACAAGTGGTTCTGCAATAATCCTTACGAGGAATACAACACCTACGGCCTTGAGTGGAACGAGAACGAATACATTTTCTACATCAACGGTGTGGAAACAGGCAGACTTTCAACCGGTGGTGTAAGCCGGAATCCCGAATACCTCATTCTTTCCTGTGAGGTTGCAGGTGAAAACGGTGTTGCAAACGCTGACAGACACGGCACAGGTAAAATCAGCATGGGCAAAAACGATACAGCTGAATTCATCGTTGACTATGTAAGAGTTTATCAGTATAAATAAAGTTAATTTATAACATAACGGGGCTGTAAAAAAAGTGCAGACCGCATAAACAAAGATAAACAGAGGGTTTCTTTGGATTTTGAAAGTCCTAAGAAACCCTTTAAAACATAAAATTTTATTAAAGAATTGCAAAAACAGAGTTTTTGCCGTTTATGCTATAAACAAACCTCGCCCTTCGGAGTACCTTTGTACGCCGTCGGGTAACCCAAAAATAAGGCTGATTGCCTTATTTTTGGCTCGGTTTGTCCATTCTGCGCATTTTTTTCACACCCTGAAAAGGGGGCTGTAAAAAAGCGAAAGTTTTTTTACAGCCCCTTTGATTTTGGTTTATGTCTGTGTTTCACTGACTTCTTTTTCAGCAACTTTGGCTTTTCTCTCTGCGTCTCTCTTTTTTGTAATTTTCAGATTCATAAACATCAGTATACCTCCCATGATAAGAAGCACACATCCCTTTATAAGCATATCTGTTTCAAAGGCTGTAAGTAATATAATTGCAAGTGCAGCAATTGAAACAAAGCCGAGGTTTAAAGGATAAAGACGGTTTTCCTTTAAGCCTTGCATTATATAAACAACAGCAAGTACAAAAATGCAGGTTGCAAAAACAAAAATCGATGCCGAGTCAAGCCTTGATGTAAGCGCAGTAGCTTCAGCGGATACCTTATAGGCTGAATAATACGCTGCAGAGTGAATTGCCGAAAAGGCTGCACCTATAACCGCTATTGCCAGCTGCAGCTTTTTAAACAGATTTTCTTTAAGGTGCTCCTTGTTTTTCCATACAGCAAAAGCAAAAACAAGTGCCGACAGAATAATAACAGGGATTTCCTCCTTTGGTTCTCCGCCTATATAGTCACCCTGTAATATAAGATATAAATGCAGAGTAACCGTACTTCCGAGAGTTCCGAAAAGATAAATAGGATTGGTAAGGTCGTTTTCCTTTTCAATTACGCAGCAGATTGAGAACATTGCAAGCAAGGCAACAAAAGGATTTATAAAACCATTATAAGCAAAGGTCATATATATAAAATGCAATGTTATTATAATGCTTGCACACTGTGCATACCTGTAGCGCACATAATCAAGCTTATTCCTTAAAAGATAAAGAAGCAAAACACCAACCAGAAGAGCCGCCCACAGTAAGATAGTATAAGGTCTTTCCAAGTCGCTATCCCAATTATAAGCATCGTATAAATAATTCCAGAGTGAGCTGAGACCGAAAGCTGTTGCACCATAGTAAACTGTAAGGGCAGATACACTTTTCATTACAACCATTACGGGCAAAACAAGTACAAGAGCAATAAGTGCAATATGCAGACCGTAAAGTTTGAGTTCAAACAGCTCATTTATAAAAATAAGTGATATTATGTTGCCTGCCGCACATGCAGTTGCACCTATTTCAACCATAAAGGAATCGTTTTTCATTTTTTTGAGAACATATACCGCAAAGGCAATGCCAAGGCCCATGGGAACAAGAGCAAATAAGGTTTTTGCAACCACGGGAATATGCTCCCAGCTCCACACAAGTATAAGTATTGCACCTGCAAGCAGCATAAAGCCGCCAAGTATTGAAAGCACAATGGTTGCGGTGCTGACATAGGTCTTTTCTGTATCATCAATTTTTATGTTTCTTTTTTCTCCGTAAATAAGCTCCTCTATTGATACACCGAGTGCATCGGCAAGGCTGCCTATCATTTCAATATCGGGCTGTGTTCTGCCCGTTTCCCAGCTTGATATTGCCTGACGGCTTACATTTACGGTTTTTGCAAAGGCTTCCTGAGTTATACCCTTTTGCAAACGAAGTCTTTTTATGTTTACTGCAATGTTTGCCATAAGTAACACCTCCAAGACCTTTATAGCACACATAAGTCTGTTTGTCTATGCTTCTTGGGAAAAATAACGCTCTACAATTTGTAGCAAGAGCCTTTTTCACTGTAGCAAAGCAATAATCTATAAAAAAACGCCCCGACGGGACGGTAAATACACTATAAATTGAAATAACCCCCGACACCGATGTTTCTTTACACATCTTAACTGGTGTGGGGGGTTATTTCTGTTCTGTCTTGTTATCTAACTTCATTTGGTCAACCTCTCTTTCTGCAGAATGGTTGTCTTCATTTTTTCCTTGCCCTGTACTCTTGTTTTAGGTTTATTTTCTTGTTTATGACTTAAATCTTTTTGTTTATCTATTTATTCATACAGAGCTTATTATGAAGACTTTTTTTGGTTGTTTACCTGTACATCGGTATCACCTTTCCCTTTCTGTGTCTATAATATAACATAAAAATTTCCACATTTCAATATTCTTTTTGTACAAAGTTAACTATGCTCTTTTTATGCAACAGGGAGAAATACAGCTGATAAGTGCAAAAACTATTGACAACAGCTTATAAGATTTGGTATGATGGATATGTTGGGGCGCTCAAGGAGCGCCTTTTTTAATCGGAGCCCGGAATTCGGAATGCTTCCACTGTACAAATAAAGGTCACGGAATCAGATTTTCCGTGACCTTTGATGTTTTATATAGCTTTACATTAAACCGAGTGCGAACTTAAGCTTTGTGAAAAAGCTGTTGTTTGTTGCAACGGTACCCTCAAATTTAAAGTTTTCACCGTTGATTTCATTGATTTCGCCCTTATCGGAAACTGAGAATACCATATAGGTGATGTGAGCAGGCTCGTCCTCATAGTAAACGGCAAAGTTACCGTCTGCAAGCTCTGTAAGGCAGGAATATGCAAAGAAGCCCTTGTTGAGGTGGTACTTGCTTATCCATTCAACCTCACCCTTTTCACCGACAAGACCTACACGCATAATGCCGTCGGCACGCTCCTTTATATTGCCGCCCTGTGAGCAGAGAATAACCGGCTTGCCGTCGATTTTTCGGCTTGTATCAATAAGTGATACCATGCAGTTTTTGGTGCCCTCAAGGCTTCTGTCGGCACGGAAGCTTGTCCAGGTTTCACCGCCGTCGGTGCTGTCTGCATAGGCAATGTAGTTTGAAAGGTTTCTTGCATAAATACGAAGCGCCTTGTAGTAAGGTGTATCTATTTTTACAAGCTGAGCCTCACTTGTTTTCTGCAGACCCTTTCTTATACGGATTTTGCTGCCACGCTTCCAGGTAGCGCCGTTGTCATCAGAATAAACCACGCTTGCATTTTCAAATATAGGATCCTTGAAGGGACCTGCATCATTATCATAGACACAGAAAAGCAGACGCTCCTTACCGTTGTGCTTTATAGCCATACCTCTGCCGGGACCTACGCCGAGAAAGCCCTCGCTCTCTCTTTTTACCATAGGTGTAATGATTTCGGGCTCACTCCAGGTTTTACCGTTATCGTCACTGTGTCTGAGCCAAAGGTAGGTTGTTTTATAGCACTTAAGCTCGGCCTCAGCATAAAAAACAGTCTGCTGAACCTCTACGCCCTCAGAGCCCTTCTGCTTACAGTAAAGAGGCTCACCGTTTTTATAAATTCTGAAGCTTCTGTCAACACTGTATTCTGTTGCCTGTGAATTTTTTCTTGTAAGCACAGGTGCCTTATCACCGTCAAATTCACCTATGTAATAGCCGAAGGATGAAAGCTTGTCACCGTGCTTACCCGTTGTAAGAAGCATACGCTTTTTGCCGTCAAGCTCGGCATAGCCTGTACCTGTCTTTGACTGGAGGTAGCCGCAGCCTGCAGGGTAAGCGTCGGCAAGCATAAAGATTCTGCCTGTTTGGGACTGTACAATTGTAGAGTCAATGAAGGATGCACTGTCCTTTTCCGTTACTGTATCGGCATAATCGTCAAAGTGATTTACCATAGTATATTCCCAGCCGGTATAACCGTTTGCCGATACTGCAACAGCTATATCAATATTACTCGGTGAATCCTGTCCGTGACCGTAGCGCATATCTGCACCTGCCATAACACTTCCGTCAGCAAGAGTATAAAGGGCAGGGATACGGTTTCTTTCGGAGCCGTACTGCTTATCGTTAAAGGGCTGCTCATAAATAATTTTGTTATCCATAATTTTTTCTCCTTAAGGATTATTCCGTTAGATTATAGCATTATACAGTATAAAAAGCAAGGTCACACAGGCATAAACTGTGCGACCTTTAATTCTGCATTATTTCCTGTCCTTATCGGGAATAAGGAATATAAACACAAGTGAGCTTACAAGAAGAAGCATCGGGTAGTGGAGATTTGAAATAATCTGGAATGCCGAAAGCTCAACACCGAGAGTGCTCGCCGCTGAAAGTGCCACAAGAATCTGTGCACCGTAGGGAAGAACACCCTGGAAGATACAGGAGAAGGTATCAAGAATCGAAGCAGTCTTTTTGTTTGAGATGCCGTAATCCTTTGACATTTCACTTGCAATGGGGTTAGCCATAACTATTGCAACAGTATTGTTTGCAGTAGCAATATCCATAAGACCTACAAGAAGACCGATACCGAGCTGACCGCCCTTTTTGCCCTTGAAAATTTTACGGATTCCGTTAAGAAGTGCTTCGAAGCCGCCGTTATGCTTGATAAGTGCGCCGAGTGCCGCAACAAGCACTGCAACCATTGAGGTTTCAAACATACCTGAAGCACCTGAGCCCATA
Source organism: Acutalibacteraceae bacterium (assembly GCA_045121735.1). Taxonomy (GTDB): domain Bacteria; phylum Bacillota; class Clostridia; order Oscillospirales; family Acutalibacteraceae; genus UBA6857. Next base: position 13,036 of record JBGVGP010000055.1, on the reverse strand, counting down.
TTTGAAAGAAGCCCCGGGAAATCCGCACCGCCTGTAGCAAGCATAATTACACTGCCTGAAAGGATACCGATAAGAAGCGTTACAAAAACGTTGATTCCTGCAATACCGCTTATAAGCACAAGCATATAAGGGAGAATAAGAAGCATATCGTATTCCTTTGAAATATTATCGGAAATATCAGCACCCATTGAAAGCACAAAAATAAGCACGAGTGTAACTATCGCTGCAGGTACCACAACTGCAAGGTTTGTGCGGAACTTGTCCTTCATCTGACAGCCCTGACCGTTACAGGCAGCAATAGTTGTATCAGAAATAAAGGAAAGGTTATCGCCGAACATTGCACCGCCTACAACAGTACCTACACAAAGAGGAACTGAAAAGCCTGAGCCCTCAGCAATAGCAAGTGCAATAGGAGTAAGCAGAGTAATTGTACCGACTGATGTACCCATAGCAGTTGAAACAAAGCAGGCAACCACAAAAATAACAACAACTGCAAGTCGGGGAGGTGTAACCGAAAGCATAAAGTAAGCAACGCTTTCAGCAGAGCTTCTGCCGACAACGCCTACAAAAATACCTGCAAGCATAAAAATGAGAAGCATTGTGATAATATTCTTATCACCCACACCTGTACCCATTATTTCAAACTTTTCCTCAAGCTTTTTGCCCTTTGTCTGAAGCACGGCAACAAACAGTGCAACAAGAAAAGCAACCACAACAGGCACACTGTAAAAGCCCATGGGGATTTTCATAACGTATTCAAAAATAACACCTAATGAAAGATAAAATACCACAAACACACCGATAGGTATGAGGGCAAGAGGGTTTGATTTTTTCATTTTTTCACTCTCTTTTCTTTTTTATTTTTGCAACCGTGGAATTATAGCATAGATTTGACAAAAAAACAAGAGATATCAACACAGTTGACATCTCCTGCGTATTATTTTTTTACTTAACCGTCAACTGACATTACCGTTAAATTCTTGCCGTCAACCTTAAACCTCACCTCATAATCAGCAAAGCGCATGCCGTATACCCTTTCCGGGTCATTCTGATAAGAGGGTCTCGGGTCGGCTGCTAAAACCGCAATAAGTGCCTTTCGCTTTTCCTCTTTTACTTTTTCAAGTAAAGCCTCGGGAAACTCAATCTCAAGGCATCTTTCTTCAAGATTTTCTGTAAAGCCACCCACTGCATCAGGTATACTGTCAGCATAGGGCAGATATGGCTTTATATCATAAATCGGTGTGCCGTCAAGCAGGTCTGCACCGCTGACGTGTAAGATAACGCCCTCTTTTTCCGAAAATTCCACACTGTCAAGCTTAAGTGCCGAAAGACCTACGCTGTTGGGTCTGAAGGGTGAGCGTGTTGCAAAAACGCCCATACGCTTATTGCCTCCTAAAAGGGGCGGTCTCACCGTCGGTGACCAGTTTTCTCTTACTGCCTCGGAAAACTGCCACAGCACCCACACGTGCGAAAAAGCCTCAAGACCGCGGAATGCCTCGGGCACATTATACTCCTTTTCAAAAAATATACGTCCCTTACTCTCCTTCACAAGTCCGCTTTGTCTGGGTATGCCGAACTTTTCTTTGAAGTCAGTTTTAATATGTCCTATTATTTTCATTCTGATTTATCCTTTTTGTTTTTGAAAAGTAAATAGCTGTAAACGGTGGGTATAATTACCAGCACAACTGTAACCGAAAAGAAAATAACAGGGCTTTCCAAAAACGATGTAGCCATAATAACAAGTCCGCCCACAAACCAGAGCTTACCTGCAAGAGCGTGGGTTTTATTCCAGTTTTCACTGTCCTCAAGTGTCCAGGGAAGCTTGATGCCTACGGTATAGGACTGCTTGCATTTTGGAAGATAGTTGCCTAATACGGTAAAAATAAGTCCCATAAAGAGTATTGCAATAAGTCCGACGCGCATTTCCTTGCCCAGGGCAACGGGATAAATCATAGCGCACATAAGAAGGCTTACTGCGGGAATTATATAAAGCACTAGGGTGAAAACCTTATCGTTGATGCCTTTCATTTTGGGGTCAGCCTTTGTTGCAAAAATACATATAATGTGAAACGCAAGCATCATAAGAGGCATAACGAAAACAGCAAATGCCTTACTGCTGTAGCTGTCAGCCTCACCGTTCAGACCGAAGTGTGTCGGTATTTCAAGGGGAAGCTTATCCCAGAGAATAAGACCGATAAGCATCGGCACAAGAGTGAGTACAGAGGTAAAAATTATTGTTTTAATATGCTTTTTAATCATCAGTATCATCTCCTTTAAGCTGTTTAATCCAAAGCATTATTTCTTCAAGCACGGAAGCGTTAAGCTCATAATAGATATATTTACCCTCACGCTCGTCTCTTATAAGGTCAGCTTCCCTTAAAACGGAAAGGTGGCGCGAAATTGCGGCGCCCGTAACGGGAAAGGCCTCGGATATTTCACCTGCAGATTTTCTGCCCTCTTTTAAAAGAGTGAGAATATCACGCCTTGTTTTATCAGAAAGCGCCTTGAGTGTATTCTGCATACTCATTTCAATTACCTCCCTGCAGTGTTTTGTTTAACATTTAACTTAAATGTTAAATGTATTATAGCAGTTATTTTTCGTTCTGTCAAGCCGTTTTTGAACAAATAATTTGTATTTCCAAATACGAAATTTTTAAAAAATGATTAAAACTATTTTATTTTTACAGCTTTAATGGTATAATTATTTTCAATATGAAACTAGGGAGATATTGACTATGACTATAATGTCCTTAACTCGTTTTTTTATGTCCGTTCTTATGGTCGGCATAAACCTTTTTAATTTTGCTTTTAACGAAAAGGCATTCCCTGCCTACAGCACCCACGGTGCATATCTTTTCTGCTACTTTACAGGCAACGAGGTTAATGAGCAGAAAATTCACCTTGCAGTAAGCACCGACGGCTACAACTTCAAGGCTCTCAACGATAACAAAGCAATTATTGAGCAGACCAAGGGTACAGGCTGTGTGCGTGACCCCTACATATTCAAGGCTGTTGACGAAAATGGCAAGGAATGCTACTACATAGTTGCAACAGATATGAATGCCCTTGAGGGTTGGACCTCAAACCACAGAATCATTTTTTGGAAGTCCTATGACCTTATCAACTGGGAGGACGAATATCTTCTCGACTTCCGTCAGTTTGAGGGCTTTGAAAACTGCAACAGAGCATGGGCTCCCCAGGTAATATGGGACAAGGATGCAGGTAAATATATGCTTTACCTTGCACTTTCAGAATGGGATGATCCTGCAACACCGGAAAACGAGGATATTGCACAGCATTACTACCTCTACACCGATGATTTCAAAACCTTTACTGCACCTGAATATCTTTACGGCAGACGCACCGAGATTGCCACAAGAGATGACGGCTATGTATTCAACGGCGTTCAGTGCATTGACGGCGATATGATTTACAACGAAAAGGACGGCTACTATTACCTCTATTTCAAGGAGGATATAACACAGAAAATAGCCTTTGTAAAATCAAAGAATGCAACAGGCCCCTGGAGTGAGAATTACACAATCTGCTCACTTAACTGGTACGGTGTTGAAGGCAGCACAATGTACCGCATCAACGGCACAAACGCCTGGATGATGATTATGGACGAATACAGTGAGGGCACCTTCTTTGCACAGATGACAAGAGACTTTGAGTCCTTCCGTCAGCTGCAAAGGGCAAGATATTCCGTAGACCACCTCAAGCCCCGTCACGGCTCTGTTGTTTCAATTACAGAAAAGGAATACTACGCCCTTGTTGATGCTTACGGCATACAGAAATAAACAGCTCAGGATTTTTCTGAAAAAGGAGTGATTATATGGCTTTACAGGAAGCTAAAAAGCGTGTTATCTGGATAGATCTGCTGCGTGTGGTAACAACCTGCTTTGTTCCTATGGCACATTTATGCTCAAATGTTATAAATCAGACTCCCGGTGTTCTTTCCGGCGATTATCTTACACTTAACTTTGCAAACTCAGCGACCCGTTGGGTTGTTCCTATGTTCGTGCTTATAAGCGGCGTATTTTTCCTTGACAAGGAAAAGGAATGTGACCCGAAAAAGATTTTCAAAAAGAATGTAGTCAGAATGGCAACCTCGTTCATCTTCTGGTCCTTCCTTTACGCTCTTCAGCAGAACCTTTTACCTGCTATCGGCTCACATAAGGAAATTCCCCCGTTTTCAAAAAAAGCCTTTCTTGAAGACTTCATCACCGGCGAATATCATATGTGGTATCTTTATATGATAGCCGTGCTTTACCTTGTAACTCCTCTTATAAAGGTCTTCACCGATAACGCTACAAAAAAGCAGCTCGAGGCCTTTATGGTGCTTTCGTTCCTTTTTGTAAACGTTATGCCTATGGTGCTGTGTATTCCCTTTATAAACAAAATCGGCTTCAAGGAAATATACGATGATATGGCTATAGGCTTCATCGGCGGATATACGGGAATTTATATCGGCGGTCAGTATATGGTAAGATACCCCTTCAGAAAAAAGGTTCGTGTGATTATCTATATAATGGGTGTTGTCGGCTACATCCTTATGGCAGGACTTAACCTGTGGTTTTCAGTTGAAAACGATGACCCTACAAAGAAATTCCTTAACGTTGAGCACGCAAGCACAACAATGATGGCTTACGCCATCTTCACCTTCTTCCAGCATGTGGTTTCAAGGGTGAATTTCAAGGAAAAGGCAGTAAAAGCAATCAAGTGGCTTTCAGCACGCTCCTTCGGCGCCTTCCTTTGCCATGTATTTGTTATGCGCTTCTTCCAGTACTTCGGCATACAGGTTATCCACTTTGATCCGAAGATTGCACGTGTGGACCTGACACATCTTTCACACATTTACTTCCCGCCGATTATAGCCATCCCCGTGCTGACGCTGCTTGTAGCCATCGGCTCCTTTGCAATTTCGTGGATTTTCTCAAAAATACCTGTGCTTAAAAAATATGTAGTATAAAAAAAGACTGCTTCGGCAGTCTTTTTTATTTTAATGTTGCTTTTAATTTGTGATTATATATGTTATAATATAGTTAATTATACCTTTAAAAGGAGGAGTAGCTGTGAGTAAAAGTAAAAAATACGCTTATAATAAGGATTTAAGGGCTTATGCATTGCTTAACCCTCCCGTTATGCTGCCGCTTCTTCCCCTTATGCAGTTTTTTATGAAGAGCTTTTACCTTACGGATTTGCCCGATAAGTCCCTTATCAGGCAAAGTCTTGAAATACCCATTGATAACGCAGGTAAAATCAAGGCAATTTCCTATACCCCTAAGGATAAAAAAGAGGACCGTCTTCCCTGCATAATTTTTTACCACGGCGGAGGCTTTGTATACAATGCGGCTCCCCACCACTTTACCCTTGCAAAAAATCTTGCAAAAAGCGTCGGCGCAAGGGTGATTTTCCCCGATTACCGTCTTGCACCTGCACACCACTTCCCGGCAGCGGTAAACGACGCCTACAGCACCTATGCTTATGTAAGAGAAAACGCAGAGGCTCTCGGCATTGACGAAAGCAGAATTGCACTTTGCGGAGACAGCGCAGGAGGAAACCTTTCTGCAGTTACCTGCCTTATAGCAAAGGAAAGAGCTTACCCTCAGCCCATTGCGCAGGTGCTGATTTACCCCTTTGTTGACAGCGACAGCGAAAGCCGCAGTATGAAGGAATTCACCGACACGCCTATGTGTAACAGCAAGGCTGCCGTAAAATACAACAAGGCTTACATACCAAACGGCACACCCGAAAAGCCTCATTGGTTTTCTGCCGTCGATGCCCCTGACCTTTCGGGGCTTGCCGAGACTTATATTGAAACGGCAGAATTCGACTGTCTTCACGACGGCGGTGTGAAATATTATAACAGACTGCTTTCATCAGGTGTAAGGGCAAGCCTTTTTGAAACCAAGGGCACTATGCACGGCTACGACATTGCAACAAAAAGCGAAACCTACGCCCTTTGCATGAAAAAGCGCACAGAATTTTTAAACCGAATTTTCCGAAAATAAATCAAGAGGTATATTATGGATATAATCTGGACAATGTCACGGTATATTTTACCTGCCATAACCGTGATAATACTTATAAAGTGCATCCTTACGCTGATGCTCGGCCACCCGAAGGAAAAAATCTACGGGTATATCATAGATATGAAAAGCGGCAACCGCTACCCCCTGAATATGTGGGAAACCTCGGTAGGCAGAAGCAAAAGCTGTGATGTTGTGCTTCCCTACGATACCGTTTCACGCTCTCACGCCGTTATAACAAGACGAATTGACGGCTGGTATATCCACGACCTGCTTACAAAGGCAAGGCTTACCGTAAACGGCGAGGACGTTGTGCAAAAGGCACTTATCAAAAACGGTGATATCATTTACTTCGGCAAGCACCGCTTCCGTTTTGAGATTATCGACGACCCGGTTCAGGCAGTAGGCAAAAATAAAAACCGCAACGCTGCCCCCGAACAGAAGGCTCCCACCCGCTCAAGACCCTCATCACCTGCCGCGGACACCTACGCAAGCGATGCTCAGCTGAAAAAGAGAACCTCATCTGCTGCCGCAAGGTCCGCAACGGCACATTATGACCAGACCAACAAGCCTAATCTTAATTTTGAAAAAACACGTCCCGTTCCCCCACCCGCTTATACAGGCAACGGTGATGTTTATAATGTTGAAGCTGCTTCAAGGCAGCAGCCGAAGCGCCGCGCAAGAAAGCAGCCCCGTATTGTCAACAAGGATACAGGCGAGGTATTTATCCTTTGCGGCAACGAGGTAACAATAGGCTCAGCAAGAAAATGTGACATCCGCCTCAACTCGGGCAAGGTAGAAAAGCAGCACAGCATCCTTGTGCTTTATGAGGACGGCTGGGCAATAGACAAGGGCAAGGGTAAGGCTCTTCTCAACGGTATAGAGGTCAAAAGTCCCCAGCTTCTTTTCGACGGCGACATAATCGCACTTAACGAAGAAAGACTTTATTACCACGCCTGATAAACCCTGCGGCACAACTCATCAAAGGAGTAATAAAATGAAAAAAAATACCGGTGCAACCCTCAAAAGGGACCGTATAAGAAAAAAATATAAATATGTGGACAGCAGCTTCATCCTTTTTCTTATTACAATTTTTCAGGGTGTAAGCTTCATTCCCGTAATCTTTGGCGACGGAGGCTTTGCAACTGAATCTGCGATTTTAGCGGCAGGCTACATTGTATTTGAATGGGTATACGTTTTCTTTATGCAAGGCGTTATGAAAAAGGTTAACTTTGAGCTTGAGCTTATTGCCTTTTTCCTTAGCGGAATAGGTCTTTGCATTGCAGAAAGCGTTGAGCAGGGCGCAATGAAAATGCAGCTTCTTACAATCGTTCTCGGTGTAATAGTTTATGACGTTCTCCTCTGGTTTATCAAGGACGTAAAAAGAGTTATGTTTATGCGCGCCCCTCTCGCAGTTTTTACTATTGTATTTTTCGTAGGCTGCTTTGCCTTTATTTATCTTACAGGCAACGAAATCAACGGCGCTTACAACTGGATAAGCCTCGGACCCATTTCCTTCCAGCCCTCGGAGCTTGTAAAAATTGCCTTTGTTTTTGTAGGTGCGGCTACCCTTGATAAAATGCTCACCTCAAAAAATATTTATCTCTTCATTGCCTTTGCAATGGGCTGTATCGGCGTGCTTTTCCTTATGAAGGACTTCGGTACTGCGCTTATCTTCTTTTTCACCTTTATTGTAATTGCATTTATGCGCTCGGGTGATATACGTTCAATTGCCTTTATATGTGTTGCGGCACTTATCGGCGCACTTATCATACTTTACTTCCGACCTCAGGTTGCGGCACGCTTTGCAACCTACCGTCATATATGGGACGATCCCTACGACACAGGCTTTCAGCAGACAAGGCTGCTCATTTATTCCGTCAGCGGTGGTCTTCAGGGCCTCGGCATAGGTAACGGTCAGCTTCGTCACGTTTACGCAAGCACAACGGACCTTGTTTTCGGTATGCTTTGTGAGGAGCTCGGTCTTATCGTGGCCTTTGCGGTTGTGCTTACCTTTGCAATTTTACTTGTTTACGCCGTAAGATGCTCAAAAAGCTCACCGTCAACATTCTATTCAATTTCTGCCGCCGCGGCAGCATCGCTTATTCTTTTCCAGACAAGCCTTAACATTTTCGGTGTTACGGATATTCTTCCCCTTACAGGCGTTACCCTCCCCTTTATAAGTGAAGGTGGCTCAAGTATGGTTTCCTGCTGGGCACTATTTGCCTTTATCAAGGCGGCTGACATCCGTGCATATCCTAACTTGTACAAAACTACTTAAGGGAGGTTACAGGTCTTGAAAAACACAACTAAAAGAGTTTACATCGTTCTTTTACTGCTTGTAGCCTTTCTCGGCGGACTCGGTTTTATGCTTTACTCCTTTATAACCGAGGGCCCCACCTGGGTTGCAGACAGAGGCAACGAGCATATATATTCCTCCGGCAGTCTTAACGTTGCAGGTACTATTTATGACCGTGACGGAGAGGCACTTATCTCTACCGTTGACGGTGAAAGAGTTTACCACGACAGTGAAGCTGTACGCCGTGCAACTCAGCACGTTATCGGTGATTCCGAAGGCTATATTTCAACAGGTATACAGACCCTTTACCGTTCAAATCTTGTCGGCTACAACTTTGCAAACGGCATTTATAATATTCTCACCTCTGATAAGGGCTGTGACATAAAGCTGACAATAGATGCCGATGTTTCAGCTGCAGCTTATCGCGCAATGGACGGCGACAAGGGTACTGTGCTTGTTTACAACTACAAAACAGGTGAAACCGTATGTATGGTATCTGCACCTAACTACGACCCTATCAACAAGCCCGACGATATCGACACCGATGACAGCGGCTACTATGACGGCATTTATCTTAACCGTGCAATTTCGGGTGTTTTTACACCCGGCTCAACCTTCAAGGTTGTTACTGCTATTGCCGCTATTGAAAACATCCCCGATGTATACGAAAAAAGCTTTTACTGCACCGGTAAATATACAACCGGTAAGGGCAAGGGCAACGGTGATGTTATCTGCTTCGGCGTGCATGATGATATTGATTTTGAAAGAGGTCTTAACCGTTCCTGCAACGTTGTATTCGGCACCCTTGCAAATGAAATAGGTGCTGAAAAGCTTACAGAAACAGTAAGAAATCTCGGCTTCGGCAAAAACGTTACCATCAGCAAGGCGCAGGCCGTAAGAAGCACCTTTGACGTAAGTGACACCACAAGGCTCGACCTCGGCTGGGCAGGTATCGGCCAGTACACCACCCTTGTAAACCCCTGCCAGATGCTTATGCTTATGGGCGGTATTGCAAACGACGGTGTTGCTATGATTCCCTATCTTGTTGAGGAATCCTCCGAGCTTGTAGACGTCAAGAATAAGGTCAACACCGATTTTGTTCTTTCTCCCGAAACTGCAAAGAAGGTTAAAAAGCTTCTGCGCTCCGACGTTAAAAACTACTACGGTGACGAGCAGTTCCCCGGCCTTGAAATGTGTGGCAAAACAGGTACCGCAGAGGTTACAACAGGTGACGACCACGCCTGGTTCGTAGGCTTCTCACAAAGAGACGATTTCCCCTACGCCGTTGTTGTATGCCTTGAAAACGGCGGCTCAGGCTACTATGATGCTATACCTGTAGCAAACGCCGTGCTTCAGGCACTCGATGAAGACTAATCATAAAAAGGATGTATATTATGAGCGATACAATAGCCGCACTTTCCACTCCTCTTGCCCCCGGCGGCATAGGTGTTATAAGAATTTCCGGTGACAGTGCAATTGCAATTGCCGACAGAGTGATAAAAACAACCTCAGGCAAGCCCCTTTCCTCCCTCAAGGGCTATACGGCTGCCCACGGCAAGGCATATAACGGTGACGAGCTTCTTGACGAATGTGTTGCCCTTGTTTTCCGTGCACCGAGAAGCTACACAGGTGAGGATACAGTAGAAATCTCCTGTCACGGAGGTGTTTATGTAACAAGCCGTGTGCTTCGCGCTGTGCTTGGCGCAGGTGCAAGACCTGCCCAGGGCGGTGAATTTACCAAAAGAGCCTTCCTCAACGGCAAAATGGATTTATCCGAGGCTGAGGCTGTAATGGGGCTTATCAGTGCAAGAGGTGAAGGCGGAATGAAGGCTGCCCTTACTGCCCTTGACGGTGCCCTGAGTAAAAAAATAGATGCTTACTGCAGCAGCCTTATTTCAGCGGCAGCAAATATGGCTGCCTGGGTAGACTACCCCGACGATGAAATCCCCGACCTTGACTTTGACGTGCTTGAAGAAAGCCTTAACGAGGTATACAACGGCATCGAGGGGCTTCTTTGCCGCTTTGATGCAGGCAAGGCAATAACTGACGGTGTTGATACTGCTATTGTCGGTAAGCCCAACGTAGGCAAATCTGCACTTATGAATATGCTTTCGGGCTTCAGACGCTCCATTGTTACGGACATTGCCGGCACAACAAGAGACATTGTTGAAGAAACTGTCCGTGTAGGCAGAGTCATCCTCAACCTTGCCGATACTGCAGGTATCCGTGAAAGTGAGGACACCGTTGAAAGCATCGGTGTCGAAATGGCAAAGGAAAGAATTGAAAACGCAGGCCTTATTCTTGCCGTATTTGACGTTTCAAGAGGTCTTGACGAGAGTGACGAAGAAATACTTGAGCTTTGTAAAAACCGCGAGGTAATAGCTATAATCAACAAAACAGACCTTCCTCAGAAGGCTGATATAGAAAAAATCAAAAGCACCCTCGGTGAAGTGATTTTTATCAGCGCGCTCAAGGGTGACGGTGAAGCCGAGCTTTCCGAAGCAATTGAAAGAGCACTCGGCACAGACAAAATTGACACCTCGCAGGCAATGCTTACAACCGAAAGACAACGACGCAGTGCCGAAAAGGCTCTTGCTTCAATTAAAGAAGCCCTTGACGCTATTGCAATGGGTATGACAATGGACGCTATCAATGTGTGCATTGATTCTGCCATTGAGGATTTGCTTGAGCTTACAGGTAAAAAGGCACGCGAAGCCGTTGTTGACGAGGTCTTCTCAAGATTCTGTGTAGGTAAATAAGGTGATATTATGAAAAATGCAGCAGTAATAACAGGCGCTTCGGGCGGTATAGGTGAGGCGATATGCTTTGCCCTTGCCCGTGACGGCTATAATATAATTCTCCATTGCAACAGCAACACGGCAAAGGCAGAAGAAATTGCAAAAAAGCTTACTGAGCAATACGGCACCGAGGCCGAGGTGCTTCAGTGCGACCTTTCCGTTGACGGCGCAGGTAAAGCTCTCGGTGAAAAAATAAAGGACGTAACAAAGGATGTAGCCGTGCTTGTAAACAACGCAGGACTTTCCCTTGTGGGTCTTTTTCAGTGCCTTGAAGCTACCGAAATACATAAGCTTCTCAACGTCAACCTCACAAATGCTATGTCACTTACTGCCGAGCTTCTTCCCCTTATGATAAACAGCAAAAAGGGTAGCATCATCAATATTTCCTCTGTATGGGGTGTTACAGGCGGCTCATGCGAGGTGCACTACAGCGCATCAAAGGCAGGCCTTATCGGCTTTACAAGGGCGCTTGCAAAGGAAGCGGGCGCAAGCGGTATAAGGGTCAACTGTGTTGCTCCCGGCTTTATTGAAACTGCAATGAACGCCTGCTTTGACGAAGAAGCAATAAACGGTGTTATCGAAGAAACTCCCCTTTGCCGTACAGGCAAGCCCTCAGACGTTGCAGAGCTCGTTTCATTCCTTGCGAGTGAAAAATCAGGCTTTATCACAGGTCAGGTAATAGGTGTTGACGGTGGACTCGGAGTGTAATAGAACATAAAAAAATTAAACCGTGTGTCTTTTCTGACACACGGTTTTGTTGTTTGATTATGTATTTTAGCCCAGGGCAACAACGCCTGTTTCATTAAGCACAAGAAGTGCCATGTATGAAGCGTAGATTGCAAGAAGAGCGAAGCCCTGCCACTTTTTGAACTTACCCATAATAATTGTGGGAACAACTGCAACTGCACAGGCAAGAATGCAAACGGGGAAGTCAAATACAAGGTTAATCTTTTCAACAGGAAGAGCTTCACCGTTGATAACTGCGCAAAGGGGAAGAATAAGAGTTGTATCGATAATGTTAGCACCGATGATGTTACCTACTGAAAGTGAGGATTCCTTCTTACGGATAGCAGTAAGTGTTGTAACAAGCTCGGGAAGTGAGGTACCGAGAGCGATAACAGTAAAGCCGATGATTGTCTCACTGATACCGATGCCTGAAGCAATTGTCTTACCTGATGAAACGAGGAACTCTGCGCCGAAAACGATTGAAGCAGTACCGATTATGAAAAAGAAAATCTTTGAGGGAATTTCCTTCTTTTCGTATGAGTCAATTTCGTCAGAAGCAGCAGCCTTTTTGCCTTCTAAAAGGTTGCTTATCATAAAGATAAGGAAGATTGCCCAGAGAACGTAAGCTGACCAGGTGGGAAGTGAGCCGCTGAGTGAAAGTGCAGTAAGACCAATAACTGCTGCAAGAAGAAGACCACCCTTGAGAGAGAAGCTCTTTCTGCTTACAACGCCTGCCATTGCTACAAGTGAAACACCCATAATAAGTGTTGTGTTTGCAGTAACTGAACCGATAGCGTTACCGATAGCAAGCTGTGCTGAACCGTTCATTGCTGCTCTTACTGAAACAAGAAGCTCGGGAAGAGTTGTAGCAAAGGAAACAACTGTTGCACCAACAACGAATTTGGGAATACCTGTTGCTTCTGCAAACCATGAAGCTGAATCAACAAACCAGTCGCCACCCTTGATTGTAAGCACAAGACCTACAACAAAAATAACTGCGGCAACGGCAAGAAGAGCGCCACCACTCAAGGAGCCGAAAAGAGAAATGCCGAAAAATTCCATTTTAAAATCCTCCGTTTTTACATTTAAATAAATTCATAAGATTTTATCATAAATCATTCAAATATTCAATAGTTATTTCTTATTTTAAACAAAGAATTTACAGCTTTTTATTATACATT
>JBGVGP010000054.1:0-3018 GCA_045121735.1 Acutalibacteraceae bacterium | reverse complement strand
AGGTTTGCTGACTTTGATGCCTTCGGCGGTGCAACAGGTATATATGCAATTGCCCGTCATTTCGGAAAAAGGGCAAATATTGTTCTTAACCGTAAGACCTCACTGGCAGAGCCTCTTGTAGAACGTTTTACTAAGGAATACGGTGAGGAAATTATAGTTTCACCTGAAAAGGCAGGGTCTCTTGTGAGAGATAACACTCTTTTGGTTGTTGTTGATACACATAAGAGTGATGTCACCGAGGCTCCCGAGCTTATTGATAAAACAGAAAAGGTTATGGTGATTGACCACCATAGAAAGAGCGTAGGCTTTATTGAGAATACCGTAATGTTTTATCATATGCCGAATTCATCATCAACAAGTGAGATGCTTGCAGAAATTGTACAGTATGTAGGCGCAAAGCCTATTATAAATCCCTTCGATGCACTTGCACTTTTCTCAGGTATTATGCTCGATACAAGGAATTTCATATTGCGAGCAGGTGTACGTACCTTTGAGGCGGCAGCTTATCTTCGCTCAAGAGGCGCTAATACCGTTGAGGTTAAGAAGTTATTTTCAAACGATATGGAAATTTTCCGTCATCGCAACACAATAATTGACTCTGCGCATGAATACAGAGAGTGTGCTATTTCCTTTGCAAGTGATGAAATTGATAACATTCGTCTTATAACATCACAGGCTGCAGACGAAATGCTCAATATTGAAGGCGTTAAGGCTTCATTCGTGCTTTATATTAGCGGCAACGGCGTAAATGTTTCCGCAAGAAGCTACGGTGAAATAAATGTTCAGCTTATAATGGAAGGACTTGGCGGCGGCGGTCATCAGACGATGTCAGCCTGCCAGCTTAAGGATGTCAGCCTTGAGGAGGCTGCGGAGCTTCTTAAAAAAGCTATTGATAATTATTACGAAAACAGTTAACGGAGGATAAACAAATGAAAGTTGTATTAAAACAGGACGTTAAAGGTCTTGGTAAAAAGGGTGAGCTTGTAAACAGCTCCGACGGTTATGCAAGAAACTTCCTTTTCCCTAAAGGACTTGCCGTTGAAGCAAATGCACAGAGCATGACTGAGCTTAAAAACCGCGAGCAGTCACAGAAATATAAGATCGAAACCGAAACCGCTGCCGCAAAAAAGGCTGCCGCTGAAATTCAGGGCAAGACCATCCGTATCAAGGCTAAGGCTGGCCAGAACGGTAAGCTTTTCGGTAAGGTTACAAGCAAGGAAATTGCAGAAAAGCTTAACGAGGAATTCAAGCTTAATGTTGATAAGAGAAAGGTTGTTGTTGAAGATATAAAGCAGTTCGGCAACTTTGAGTTTGAGGTTAAGCTTTATCAGGGCATTTCAGCCAAGCTTTTTGTCAGCGTTGGTGAATAATTAAAAAAATTGGGGTGAATGAAATGGAAAGAGCAAATTCCTTTGTTTCCTTTGACGATGTGAATATGCCTTACTCTCTTGAAGCTGAGCAGGCTGTGCTCGGCTCGGTGCTTATTGACCCATCCTGCATTACTCAGGTTAATATTCTTATAAAGCCCGAATATTTTTATCTGCCGCAGCATAAGGCTATTTACACAATTATGCAGGAAATCGATGCTCTCGGCGGTAAAATAGATCCTCTTATTGTACTTGAAAAGCTCAGGAATGAAAAGGTTTATGACGATGCAAACGGAAAGCAGTATCTTCTTCAGCTTTCACAGCTTGTCCCTTCTACAGAAAATGCAGAAGCTTATGCAAAGATAATCCGTGAAAAGTTTTATGTAAGATCACTTATCAATGTTTCAAAGTCGATTATTGATGAAGCTTCTACATCAACAGAGCAGGCAGATATTCTTCTTGAATCTGCTGAACAGAAGATTTATGATATCCGTCAGGGCAGAGTTACAAAGGGACCTGCAAAAATCGGTGATATTATCGTTAATGAGGTTTACGATAAGCTGCAGAAGCTCAGCTCGGCAGATAAGGATCAGTATAAGGGCTTTACTACCGGATTTGTTGATCTTGACAAGGCTATTACAGGTCTTAACCGTTCAGACCTTGTTATTATCGGTGCGCGTCCTGCGATGGGTAAAACCAGTCTTGCGCTTAACCTTGCAAGAAACACCGCAATGATGGGTCACAAGAAGGTGTTGATGTTCTCACTCGAAATGACCAAGGAGCAGCTTGCACAGCGTGTTCTTTCTACAGAGGCAAGAGTTGAGAGCACAAAAATGAGAACAGGTAACATAACAAGCGACGAGTGGGCAAAGCTTGCTACTGCAACGGGACTTCTCAGCGGATGTGAGCTTTATTTTGATGATACATCCAATCTCACCGTATCGGAAATGAAGTCAAGAATCAGAAGACTTCGTGATGTTGATGCAGTTTTTGTTGACTACATTCAGCTTATGAAAAGCGGCACACGCTCCGAAAGCCGTGTTCAGGAGGTTTCGGAAATCACAAGAAACCTCAAGCTTATGGCCAAGGACCTCAATATTCCTGTTGTTGTTCTTGCTCAGCTTGCCCGTTCGACTGAAGGCAGAGGCAAGTCTCACAGACCTCAGCTTGCTGACCTTCGTGAATCGGGCTCAATCGAGCAGGACGCAGATATTGTTATCATGCTTTACAGAGATGAATATTACGCTACAGAAAAGGAAGGCGACGCCTATGAGGAAAGACCTGCCGTAAACGAAGCTGAATTCATCATTGCTAAAAACAGACACGGTCCCACAACAACCGTAAAGGTTGCCTGGAACGGTGACTACACTCTCTTCTCAAATCTGGAGACAATCAGAAATGATATGTAAAGTAAAACAAACCGTTGATCGCTACTCACTTATAGGCGAAAACACAAAAAGCATAGCAGTCGGCTTTTCGGGTGGTGCAGATTCTGTATGTCTTGTTGATATTTTAAGTTCATTAAAGGATGAATATGGTATTATCGTCAAGGCGGTACACGTTAATCACAATATCCGCGGCGAGGAAGCAGTACGTGATGAGCTTTTTGTAAAGCGCTTTTGTCAGCAAAGAGGTATTGAGCTTCTTTGCT
>JBGVGP010000053.1:0-4592 GCA_045121735.1 Acutalibacteraceae bacterium | reverse complement strand
GACCTATATGAAGGTAACCGTTAGGCTCGGGAGGGAAACGGGTCTGTACGTGAGAGTAAACGCCCTTTTCCAGGTCTTCGTCAATGAAGTCATGTATAAAATTGGAAACGCTTGTAATTTCTTCCATTGTGTTCTTCCTTTCTTAATCTGTATAATTCCGGATTCCCCTCTCCGTCAGACCTTTGGTCTGCCACCTCTCCCAAAGGGAGAGGCAGGAATTCGACTGTCAGGCTTGGCTCTCCCTTTGGGAGAGGTGGCAAAATCGAAGATTTTGACTGAGAGGGCCCTGCCTTACGCCTTGTAAAACTCAAGTGCATCGGTAAGTCTTGCCTTAATCTTATCTTCACCGAGAAGGCTCATGATAGCATAAAGGTCAGGAGTGTTTCTTCTGCCTGTTACAGCAACTCTGATAACAGTTGAAACGTCACCTACGTGACCCTTGAAGGCATCGGGATTTTTCTTATACTCCTTAACGTTAGGAGTATAGCCGAGAGGCTCACAAAGAGCCTTGATACGGTCAAACCAGCCCTGCTTATCGTCAGCGGCGGTATATTCCTTAAGGTAAGCTTCAAGAATTTCGGCTGCCATTTCCTTTGTAAGGTTTTCGGGAAGCTCGTAATTCTTCTCGTAAATTTCATCGAAGAGATAACTGATGTAAGCCTTAACCTCGCTGAAGCACGCAATGTCCTTACGGGGCTTGGGACCCTCACGGTCAATATTGAGGGCATTTACGGAGAACTCCTCGTCTCTTGTAAGAAGAGCGTAAAGCTCACTGTCGTAATTCTTTGCCCAGGCAACTGTATAATCGTAAACCTTTTTTGCGCTCATTACGGAGATAACGTTTTTACTTACGTCATTGAGCTTAACCATATCAAAAAGAGCACCTGAAACGCTCATTTTCTTAAGATTAAAGGGGAAGGTGTCGATATCGGCGTCCTTATTGGTCTTTCTCCAGTCCTCGAAGTTGGAGTTCATAAGAGTCATAATATACTCGTTTACGCTCTCCTTGGGGTAGCCCTGCTCAACGTAGAAGGTAACCGCTGCTTCGGGGTCCTTACGCTTTGAAAGCTTACGCTTACCGCCGTTTTCCTCCTTCATAATAGGAGCAACGTGAGCGTACTTGGGAGCCTTGAAGCCAAGGCACTTGAAAAGCTGAAGATGGATAGGACAGCTTGACATCCACTCGTCACCGCGTACAACGTGAGTTGTTCTCATAAGGTGGTCGTCCACTGCATGAGCAAAGTGATATGTAGGAATTCCGTCGGACTTGAGAAGAACAACGTCCTGTACATTTTCGGGCATTTCGATTTTGCCCTTAATCATATCGTCAAAGAAGCACTTCTTTTCTGCGTCACCGGGGCTTCTTAAGCGAAGAGTCCACATTTTACCCTCGGCAATATTCTTTTCAATATCAGCGAGTGTAAGGTCACGGCACTTAGCATAGGGTCCCCAATAGCCCTTCTGGGGCTCATTTTCCTGCTTTGCACGAATGAAGTCAAGCTCCTCGGCACTGCAGAAGCAGGGATATGCAAGACCTTCACTTACGAGCTGCTTTGCATATACGTGGTAGATATCCTTACGCTTACTCTGGTAGTAGGGGCCGTAGTTACCCTTTTCAATATCTTCACCTACAACACCCTCATCGGCAACAACGTCAAAGGCCTCAAGACCCTTGAGCATTACCTCAATAGCGCCCTCAACCTTACGCTTCTGGTCGGTGTCCTCAACACGTACAAAGAAGATACCGTCGGTTACCTTTGCTGTTTTATAGGCAACCATACCTGCAAAAAGGTTACCGAAATGAAGGAAGCCTGTGGGAGAGGGAGCAAGACGGGTTACCCTTGCACCTTCCTTGAGGTTTCTCGGAGGGAAGATTTCTTCCATATCTGCAGGTGTCTTTGTTATATCAGGAAATAAAAGCTCAGCGAGCTTGAGATTATCACTCATTTTAATCCTCCTTACAAATTGGCATAATAACAGATTATAATTCAGTATATTATCTCAAATTTTAAGTAAAAATTCAAGAGGTTAGAAGAAAAAATGTAAAGTTCTTTGGTTACTTTCTTACAAGAAAGTAACGGCATGCGCCGAGCAATGAAAAAGCACTCCCGAGGGAGTGCCTGATATCAATCAGTTCTTTTTGGACAGTATTTTTTCATAAGCTCTGTGGTTTTCTTGGTTTTTATAATTCTGCCCTCCATAAAGAAATGCTTTTTCTTTTCTTCTTGGTAGCATATCTCATAATATTTTCTGGTGGTATAAAAGCCCTTAGATACTTCAAGCCTCTTCATAACGCCACCAACCCTTGTCCACACAATTGATTCCTCTAACCCGAAAAAATATTTTATAACAATTCTTTCCTGTGAAAAAATATAACAAATGGGATTCATAAGTATAAGTATAAGAGACAAAGCTGCAATTACAATGAAAAGACTACCAACAACTTTATCAACAGTAAGTAAAAACAAACCAAGAGGCAAGAACAGTAAAAATGCAACAAAAAATTCTAACACCTGCTTATTTATAACCTTTTCCTCTTTATCAAATTGTTTTTCTTTGTTTTGAAAATGTTTTCTGTTCTTATTTTCAAGCTTAAAAAGCCATTCAAAGGCGTCATCAAGCTGTAAGCTTACTTCCTCACAGATTTCTTCTGCTACAAGCTCATCAAAGGCTTGAAGAAGCTGCCACTCATCAGAAGGATTAAATGTATCCTTTTCCTTTTCAAGCACATTATGATAATAACCCTGCGGCATTCTGTAAACATCACTGTAATAAAACCAACCGTCAAACATTCCATTAAGACGGTATCGTTCGTTAGTGCAAAAAACATTTGCTTTTGAAATTTCAGTGTTTTCATCTATAAGATTAGTAACTTTACTGTAAGGAAAAATTGCCGACACTTCGACGGTGAAGGAACCGCCGTATTTGTTTGCCTGAAAAACAATCAGCTCAATGCAGTCCTCTTTTTCTTTTTTAAAATGTGGATATTTCCCTGTAAATCCCTGTGTTTTCAATTCTTTTATAACTGTATTATTCAACGCCTTAAGCATTATGTCTTTGTTGGTCATTTTTTCACCTCTTTACAATATCATTTTAACAATAAGCTAAGTCATTGTCAAATATTTTTACACACTGTGCTTGCCTTTCGGACACGGCAAGCCGTGTCCCTACTGTCACATTGACAAAGCAGTTTGCCTATCCATATGGGAGAGGTGGATTTTTACAAAGCAAAAAGACGGAGAGGGTCAAATTCCGAATTCCGAATTACAAAAAAACACCATCCGCATTAAGCAGATGGTGCTTTAATCAAGTATTTACTCTTGTATCATCAGATGAGCTCAATGATGCACATCTCAGCAGCGTCGCCACGACGGGGACCTGTCTTGATGATACGGCAGTAACCGCCGTTTACTTCCTTGTACTTGGGGCTGATTTCGTCGAAGAGCTTCTTAACTACATCTTCCTTTGTGATGTAAGCAAGAGCCTGACGCTTGTTGTGAAGTGTGTCAACCTTACCGAGAGTAATCATTTTCTCGGTCATTGCACGAACTTCCTTTGCCCTTGTAACGGTGGTTTCAATGCTGCCTTTCTCTAAGAGATAAGTTACCATTCCTCTGAGCATAGCGTTTCTGTGGTCGCTAGTTCTGCCGAGCTTTCTGGTACCTGCCATTTGAAATCACTCCTTTACTGTAGAATGTTAATTATTCGTCTTCACTGCGAAGATCAAGACCGAATGAATGAAGCTTGTTGATAACTTCATCAAGGGACTTCTTACCAAGGTTACGAACCTTCATCATATCGTCCTCTGTCTTGTTTGTAAGATCTTCAACATTGTTGATGCCTGCACGCTTCAGACAGTTGAATGAGCGCACTGACAAATCAAGTTCCTCAATAGTCATCTCGAGAATCTTTTCCTTGGTGTCTTCACCCTTGTCAACCATTATCTCTGTGTCGTAGGCCTCACCTGAGAGGTCGCCGAACAAAGCGAGATGTTCGTTGAGAAACTTGGCACCGAGTGAAACAGCTTCTGTGGCTGTTATTGTACCGTTAGTCCACACTTCAAGTGTGAGCTTGTCAAAGCCAATTTCTTGGCCGACACGAATGTCGTCAATAGTATAATTTGCCTTGAGAATCGGAGTGTAGATTGAGTCAATTGCAATCACACCGATAACAGGCTGCATGAGCTTTTTGTTCTGCTCAGCCGATACATATCCACGACCCTTGTTAACAGTGAGTTCCATATTGATGTGAGCATCCTTGTCAAGGGTGCAGATGTGATATTCGGGGTTGATAATTTCAACTTCTGAATCACACTTGATGTCGCCTGCAA
The DNA here is from genome assembly GCA_045121735.1 of Acutalibacteraceae bacterium. Lineage (GTDB taxonomy): Bacteria > Bacillota > Clostridia > Oscillospirales > Acutalibacteraceae > UBA6857. Next base: position 262 of record JBGVGP010000053.1, on the reverse strand, counting down.
GAACCTCGCCTTCGCCGCTTGCATCAATGTAAACTGTTTTGGGTCCTTCACCGTGAATCTTGAGGATTACGTTCTTGAGGTTAAGGATGATTTCTGTAACATCCTCTTTCACACCGGGAATGGTTGAAAACTCATGAAGAACGCCGTCAATCTTAACACTGGTGATTGCGTAGCCGGGAAGTGATGAGAGAAGAATTCTTCTCAGGCTGTTGCCGAGTGTCACGCCATAGCCACGCTCCAACGGCTCAACTACAATTTTACC
>JBGVGP010000052.1:0-2106 GCA_045121735.1 Acutalibacteraceae bacterium | reverse complement strand
GAGCTTTATGAGGCATGCGGCAGTGAGTATAAGGATATTCTTGTTGTCCCGGGTGCCGACCACGCACAGTCCTATAAGGTTGATAAGGAGCAGTTTGAAGCAAAGCTTGACGCACTGATTGAAAAAATAAACAATTAAAGTTTTGGTCAAGCTTTTTCAAAAGCTTGTCAGGCATCGTCGCTGAAGCGCCGCCAGTGGCGGACGAAGCGAGGCAACGATGGCGCAGCGGTCAAAATTCATAGGCGCTCCAAGCCGTAATGAATTTTGGGAACCGCAAGAGAGTGTAAGAGGTGAAACCCCTTACATAAAAAGAACAAAAAAGCAAAGGTCACGGAAATCAAATCCGTGACCTTTTTATTTATTGGTTTATGACCTCGCCGGTCGGGCTTTCTTTCTTGTAAGAAAGAATCAAAGAACTTTAATTGTCATTAACCCTTGATAAATTTCTCGAATGCAATATTTACTGCCTTGTTACCTGTCTTGAGAATGAAAGTAAGAATATTCTCAAAGGTTGAGGGGTTGGGATTCTCAATTACGCCTGCAGCATAAAGTGCATCTGCAAGCTCGGCTTCGGCAGCTACCCATGCATCGTTGTCAATAACGGTTTCGTTTTCAAGTGCTGTAATTTTGTCAAGTGCAGCATTGATAGCAGCAGCCTTGTCAGCGGCAACGGCGGACTTGTCAGCCTCTGCCCATGCCTCACGGTAAAGGTTAATCTGACCGTTGAGTCTGTAGCTGTTGAACTGGGGATATGCAATGGGGTTGCTGTAAACATCAACCATGTTGTTGTCAGTCATAAGACGGATGGAAAGCTTAAGCGCAACATCGTTCTGGGGAAGAAGCTCGTGAGCCTGACCCTTGAAGTACCAGGTAGTGCAGGGGAGAAGACCTGTTGTGGGGTCAACTACACCGTCGGGTGAAAGGTGGTTGTGAGCAGGGTTGTTACAGTATGTGCCAGCAGCCTTGTAGTCCTCACCAAGGGTTGTGCCAAGGTCAGCAAAGGTTGCGCCGATTGAGGTTGATGCGGCGTGAATAACTCTGTCAGCGTTTGTCTTTTTGTAGTCCTTGCAAAGTGGGAAGAGGGGAACATCATAGCATACAACGTCGTAAAGCTGTGCGCCTGCATCGCGAAGAGCGAAGAGATTTTCTTCAAAGTCGGCTCTTGCAGCCATAAACTGGTCAACCTCTTGTGCAATTTTTGCAAATTCAGGATCCTCAAGCCAGATAGCGCGTGCTTCCTCGTAGTAATCGTCGGGGCAGAGAGCCCAAAGGATAGTTGTGGGACGGATAGCAACTGCGGCAACACCTTTAACAAGGCTCTTAAGAGCGCCCTTGAGTACGGTTTCGGGGAGAATGCGAAGCACCATGTTTACAAGGTAAGCAACGGGAGTTTCGCCAAGGAGGGTTACCATAAGGTTTTCGTAAAGGTCCTCATTGTCATAGAAAACGCTGATGTTGCCAACGAGAATATCACCGATGATATCGGAGCCGTCGAGTGCGGGCTCAACGAAAACAACCTTTTTGATAAGGCTGTAATCCTCAGGATACTTTTCAAGGTAGTCGATAGCAATTGTACCGCCAAGGCTGATGTGGCAAAGCTTAATCTGTGTTGCACCTGTCTGGGGCATAACAACGTCGTGAATGTAGTGGTGAAGCTTTTCGGTTTCCTTGTGTACATCGCCTATTGAGTCGTAGCCGAAGTAGTAAACGTTATCCTCACCTACAATTTCGCCAAGCTCCTGCACGGGAAGGAATTTGTAATATTCCTCCTTAACATCTGCGGGAAGCTGACTCATAGGAACCTCATAGCAGGGAACCTCAATGTTTTTGAGGTAGTTACCCTGGCTGTCCTTGTGGATGTTGGGCAGTGCATCAAATGCGGCCTGATAGAGCGCATCGGCAAGACCTGCATCCTGACGGGTGATGATAGCCTTTAAAAGAGGAAAGAGCGCAGTCTTGATAAGAGCCATAATATCAATGTCAAGGGGCCAGCCTGTATCAAGGTTGCCGTCACTGCCCTTTACTCTTTCACCGTTTTCGTCAAGAACGTAGGTGTTGTTCTGACTCATACCGTGAACAAGAATAACGGGAGTTTCTGTGTCATAG
>JBGVGP010000051.1:0-2869 GCA_045121735.1 Acutalibacteraceae bacterium | reverse complement strand
ACGTGAAATCTGTTACATTGAAAAGCTTACCGTAGCTTGAATGGTAATACTGATTTTCAAGGCTTACAAAATACGGAACCTTCCAGGTGCTCTGAAGTCTTATAGTAAGCGCACCGTTATTGGCATAAACAGAATTCAGCTTCAGACTGTTTTCAGGCATTGAAGAGCCCGACTGAAGCACAACGCTGTCACGCCTTACCTTAACACCGGAGGCCAAATTGTAATAGTAATAGGTTACGCCCTCATCCTCGTCGATGCTGCTGCTTTCACCTACAACAAAATCCATTGTTCCCTTCGCAAGAGCGGGGAAATAAGGCACGTAATCACTTTCACCGTCAATGGGCTTTGTATCAGCCTTATCAAGAGTTACAATTGCCATCTGATTACCTGTAAAGGGCTGTGTATAAGCAATGGAGGTAGCCTTGTTTACGGCATCGCTCAAATATGGCATAGCCTGTTGAGCGGCATCGATATAAGTAGGATTATAATTATCTACATTATAAACAGGAGGCTCTGTTTCCTTTGTTGTGGTAACTCTTTCTTCGGGAGTTACTATAATTATTTCCGGGCCCTCCATCTGCTCTGTAACACCGTCACAGGTTGCAACGGCAATAATTTTACCCATAGACTCAATAGCATCGGCTGTAACAGGCATTTTAATTTTTACAAGAAATGCACTGTAGCCGTCCTCAGCGGGATCCTTTTTTGCATCGTAACGGTCAGCGCCCCATTTTACATAGACCGAGGCTGAATTTTTTGCAACCACAAGCAAGGTAACATCCTCACCGGGAGAAACTCTGAGTGTATCGGAGGAGCCTACGCTTTTTATAAGCTGTAAGGAGGAGGTTATATTCTCCCCTGCCGCTTCCTCTGCCTTATCCTTATTTAAAAGCGTTGTTGAAGCAATACCGATAGCAATAACCAGCACTGCTGCAATAACTACACAGATAATATTTTTGTTCCTTTTCATTTCACATTTCCTTTTTAATCAGTTATCAAGGTATATCCTTAAATTTTCAAGCTCCTTATCTGCAGCGGCAGAAGAGCCGAGAAAAAACTCCGTAGAAAAAATGACAAAGCCGTCACCGCCCGTGCTTGTTATATGCTGCACCTGACGGGTGATTATGTCACTGCTTAAAAGCCACTCGTTTTTACCTGTCCCCGCAAAGCTGTCCTCGGTGCCCGATTTATAAAGGGCAAGTCCGACGGGCATTTTTACGTTACTGCCCTTAAGAGCATACCAGTCTGCCATACATTTTGTAAAGCTGTGGGTCTGATGCTCAAAGCCGAAGTAAATCTGCGGAATAATCATATCGGCATATCCGCCCTTGCACCACAAGGCCACATCAGCATAAAGCTTTGTTTTATTTTTCTCAATGTTACCTGCAGGGCTGATTGAAAAAAGCTTATCCTCCCCACACTGCTTTACCGTACCGTAAAGCGAGGCTACAAGTGTATTCACATTGCTTCGGCGCCAATCGTCAAGGCTGAGTGTACCGCCCGACGAAAGGTAAGCGCTGTACTGCTCGGCATCAAAGCTTCCGCAATCGGGAGGATAAAAATAATCGTCGATATGAATACCTGCAACGGGATAATTCATAAGAATTTCCCTTGCGCCGTCAATAACAAGCTGCATTGCCCTTTGTGACGAGGGGTTAAAATAAATTTTACCGCCCACTACAGCAACGTCCTCGGCTGAATCTTCCCTGTACCACTGTCTTGCCTTATTAGAGGGAGAAAGCTGCTCAATATCTGTGCCGTTATGTACTCTGTAGGGATTTACCCACGCATGAACCTTTATTGAATATCTGCCCATTACCTCACAGATAACCTCAAGCTGGTCAAAGGCAGCCTGCTCACCCTGCGCTACGCCTGCGTAAGCAGAGGTAGGATAAACACTGCTTTTATAAAGTGCGTCAGCATAAGGGCGCACCTGCACAAAGGCATCGGTTATTCCGTACTGACTGAATATTCGGCAAAGATAGTCTATATAGGAAGAATATTTTTCACGGGTGTCCGTGTTGCTGTCAATATCAATTTCATAATAGCTTAGCCATACTCCTCTTAACTCACCGTCAGACAGGGATGAGGATGCCTGCTGATTTTCTGCCGACGCATTGCTGTCAGAATTATTATCACAGGAAAGTATGCCGTAGCCTTCATAGGTGGTGTTTTCAAACATATAGCCGTCTGTTGTTTCAGAATCCGCGGTATTTTCACCGAAGGGTGTCGTATTATCGGCACAGCCTGAAAGCAGCAGAAGTATAACTAAAATGCAGACAATCGCTTTTTTCATTATTGTTCTCCTTGACAATAAAGTGAAAAACACTTACAATGATATAAGACTTATAAACAGAGAGGTAAGCGTTATGGCAATAAAAACTATCAACAAGCTCAGCACAACTGACGAAGGCTTCAGCGAAAATATAAGCTGCCCCGTGTGTGAAAAGAATGTTTCCTTAAGACTTTTTACCACAAAGGATACCACAATTTTTGCAAAGCTTTCAAAAGAAGACAAGGACCTTGCACTTGCTGTGTGCCCTAATTGCAGCACTGTTTTTTCCGTAAATAAAAATTACATAAATGAAAAGAAAAACGGCACCTTTGTTACAATAACAAGGGAAGACCTTAAGGTTATAACAAAAGTTAAATGAGACAAGAGCTTTTATACGTTGCCGCTTTTTATTTTGCCGTAATTTCACTTGTAACTGCCGCAATAACAATTGCCGATAAAATAAAGGCTAAAAAGGGTGCCTTCAGAATTCCTGAAAACACACTCATTGTCCTTGCACTCTTAGGCGGAAGCGCAGCAGAATATTTTACAATGAGGCTTATCCGCCATAAAACGCTGCATAAAAAATTTATGATA
>JBGVGP010000050.1:0-18700 GCA_045121735.1 Acutalibacteraceae bacterium | reverse complement strand
ACACAACGACTTCGGTCACAACGTTATTCCCGCAATGCATAAAAACGGTGAGAGAATGTTCGCCTACAAGTTTGACGGCTACTGGAAGGACGTTGGTACAATCGAAAGCCTCTGGGAGGCAAACCTTGACCTTCTCAATCCCAAGGTTGACCTTGACCTTTCCGACGACAGCTGGAAGATTTACTCACGCAACCCCATTGCTCCTCCTCACTTTGTTGCTGCCAGCGCAAAGCTTGAAAACTCAATGGTAGGCGAAGGCTGCTACATTGCAGGTGAGGTTGACTACTCAATCCTCTTCTCAAACGTTACAATTGAAGAAGGCGCAACAGTCAAGTATTCAATTGTTATGCCCGGCACAACAATTAAAAAAGGCGCAGTTGTTGAATACGCTATGATTGCTGAAAATGCAGTTATCGAGGAAGATGCTCACATCGGTGAAAGCCCCGAGGAAATTGACAACCTTGAAAACTGGGGCGTAACCGTTATCGGTGAAAAGGTTACAATCGGCAAGGGCGCAACCGTAAAGGCTAAGGAAATGATTGACGAAGATATAAAGGAGGTTAAATAATGGCTGCTTCAAATGTTCTCGGAATTATTTATTCAAACGCTTACGATTCACGTTTAAGTGAGCTTACAAGTGTCCGCACAATGGGCTCCGTACCCTTTGCAGGCAGATACAGACTTATCGACTTTGTGCTTTCAAGCATGGTAAACAGCGGCATCGGTAAAATCGGTGTAAGCACAAAAGCCAACTATCAGTCACTTATGGACCACCTCGGCTCAGGTAAGCCCTGGGACCTTTCAAGAAAAAGAGACGGTATCACCTTCCTTCCTCCCTTTGCAGGTGAGGTATACGAAAACCGTATCAATGCCCTTGAAGCAATGCTCCCCTACATTTCAAAGTCAACTAACGAATATGTACTTATGGCTGACTGTAATATAGTGTGCAACCTTGACTACAACGAAATCATCGAAGCACACAAGAAAAACGGTGCGGATATCACTATAGCTTATAAAAGAGGCGTTACACCCAAGCTCAGCCACATTATGACCCTTGATATGGATGAAAACGCAAAAATCAACTCCATCAAGGTTGGTGAAACAAGCGACACAGCCTGCAACTATGCACTTAACATTATTGTTATGAGCAGAGTTCTTCTTGAAAGACTTCTCCGCAGTGCAGAGATTATGGGCGCAAAGAACTTCGAAAGAGATATTCTTGCAGCTAACGTTAACGCACTTAACATCAAGGGCTACAAGATTGACACATACGCAAAGGTTATCGACTCACTTCAAAGCTACTATGACATCAGCATGGAGCTTCTTTCAGGTGAATACAGAGACCTCTTCAATCCCGAAAATCCTGTTTACACCAAGGTAAGAGACGATATGCCCGCAATTTACGGCGTATGCTCAAGCGCAAAGAATTCACTTATCGCTGACGGCTGTATCATCAAGGGTACTGTTGAAAATTCAATTCTCTTCCGCGGCGTTCAGGTTGCAGAGGGTGCAGTTATCAGAAACTCAATCGTTATGCAGGACAGCTTCATCAGTGCAGGTGCAAAGGTTAACTGTGCAATTCTTGATAAGGACGTTGTTATCAAGCCTAACCGTGAAATCAGCGGCGCTGAAACCTATCCCATTTATATCGGTAAGGGAATTACTGTTTAAAACAATAAAAGTTCTTTGGTTACTTTCTTACAAGAAAGTAACGCCCCGCGGCGAGCGTTATATACATAATTGACCTCGCCGGTCGGGCAACACTTTTTTGAAAAAAAGTGTTCAAAAAACTTTTCTGCTTCTATCACTTCCAGAAAGGATAAACTAAAACTATGAAAGTATTATACGTAGCAAGTGAGGCACTGCCCTTTATGGCCAGTGGCGGACTCGGTGATGTTGCCGGCTCCCTTCCTCAGGCTCTCAGAAAAAGACTTATCGGCTGCAGAGTCGTTATGCCCCTTTATGACACAATCAAGCAGGAGCTCAAGGACAAGATGACCTTTATTACCAACATCTCCGTGCCCGTTGCATGGAGAAGACAGTACTGCGGCATCTTCCAGGCAAAGCACGAGGGTGTAATCTATTATCTTATCGACAATCAGTATTACTTCAAGCGTGACACAATCTACGGTCACTATGATGATGCTGAGCGCTTCACCTTCTTCTCACGCGCAGTGCTTGAGATTCTTCCCGTAGTTGACTTCAAGCCCGACATTATTCACTGTAACGACTGGCAGTCAGCACTCACTCCCGTTTTCTATTCAACCTTCTACAGCAAGGATCCCTGGTATCAGGGCATCAAGACTGTTTTCACTATCCATAACATTCAGTATCAGGGCACCTACGGTATGGAGCTTGTAAACGATGTTATAGGTCTTAACCCCGATGACACTGCAATTGTTGAATATGACGGTGATGTCAACTTCATGAAGGGCGCTATCGAATGCGCTAACAAGGTTACTACTGTTTCTCCCTCTTACGCAAACGAAATTCTCGACCCCTGGTACAGCCACGGTCTTGATACAATTCTCCGCGACCGTCAGTGGAAGCTTCAGGGCATCCTCAACGGTATCGACACAATCAACTACGACCCCGAAACTGACGAAAGCATTGTAAGAAATTACACCGTCAAGGACGTAAAGGAAGGCAAGGCAGAAAACAAGCGTCAGCTTCAGGAAAACATGGGACTTCCCCAGCGTGCAGACGTACCCGTTATCGGTCTTGTTTCACGTCTTGTTTCCCACAAGGGTCTTGACCTTATCAAGGGCATTCTCGACGAGCTTCTTTACACAACCGACGTTCAGGTTGCAGTTGTAGGCTCAGGTGACTGGCAGTATGAAAACTTCTTCAAGGAAATGGCAGACAAGTATCCCGATAAGCTCGCAGTAAGAATCGGCTTTGTTCCCTCTCTTGCAAGAAAGATTTATGCAGGTGCCGACCTCTTCCTTATGCCCTCAAAGAGTGAGCCCTGCGGTCTTTCACAGATGGTGGCACTTCGCTACGGTACAGTGCCCATCGTACGTGAAACAGGCGGTCTTCGCGACTCCATCTCCGACAGCGGTGACGGCAAGGGCAACGGCTTCACCTTCAAGACCTATAATGCACACGATATGCTCGGTGCAATCAGAAGAGGTCTCGGCGCTTACGCAGACACAAAGGCATGGGATGAGCTTGTTATCCGTGCAATGGAATGTGACTGCAGCTGGGGCAAGAGCGCAAACGAGTACATCAAGATGTACAAGGAGCTGCTGAAGTAATTAGCAATTCGCAATGCGCAATGCGCAATTGCGCCCGACCCTTCGGATAAAGGTTAACGATAACCCGCCACGCTGAAGCGTTATAAAAAAATTAAGCAGGTGCTTTGAACAGCACCTGCTTTTTGTGTGTCAACTGATTTGGCGGTAACAGACCTTCTTATATTCGAAGCCTTGCCCGCGATTGCGAATTGCGAATTGCGCATTGCGCATTAGATTGAGCCCATTGAGTAGTTAGGAGCTTCCTTGGTGATTGAAATATCGTGAGGATGGCTTTCAATAAGACCTGCACTTGTAATTCTGATGAACTGAGTCTTTGTCTTGAGCTCATCAATTGTTGCACAGCCGCAGTAGCCCATACCTGCACGAAGACCGCCCATCATCTGGTAAACGGTTTCACCGAGAGTTCCCTTGTAGGGCACACGTCCTTCAACACCTTCGGGAACGAGCTTCTTGTTGTTAGCCTGGAAGTATCTGTCCTTACTGCCCTTGTTCATAGCAGCAATTGAACCCATACCGCGGTAAACCTTATACTTTCTGCCCTGATAGATTTCTGTATCACTGGGTGATTCCTCACAGCCGGCAACAAGTGAGCCTACCATGATTGCAGAAGCACCGGCAGCAATAGCCTTAACGATTTCACCTGAGTACTTGATACCGCCGTCACCGATTACGTTCTTGCCGTACTTTGCAGCCTCCTGTGCACAGTCATAGATAGCTGTAATCTGAGGAACACCGATACCTGCAACAACACGTGTTGTACAGATAGAGCCGGGGCCGATACCAACCTTAACGCAGTCAGCACCTGATTCAAGAAGTGCCTTTGTTGCAGCAGCTGTTGCAACGTTACCTGCAATAAGTGAAATATTGGGGAAAGCAGCCTTAACCTTTTCAACTGCCTTGAGAATGTTTTTGCTGTGACCGTGAGCAGAGTCAAGTACAAAAGCGTCAACGCCTGCTGCTACAAGAGGAGCAGCTCTGTCAAGCACGTCTGCAGTTGCACCGAGAGCAGCAGCGCAGAGAAGTCTGCCCTGAGCGTCACGTGCTGAGTGAGGATACTGAACAGCCTTTTCAATATCCTTGATTGTGATAAGACCCTTAAGATAGCCTTCAGCGTCTACAAGGGGAAGCTTTTCAATCTTATTCTTCATAAGGATAAGCTTTGCTTCTTCAAGGGTTGTACCCTCTTTACCTGTAACCAGGTTGTTCTTTGTCATAACCTCGTCAATTCTGATATTGTAATCAGAAAGGAAGCGAAGGTCACGGTTTGTAAGAATACCTACAAGCTTACCGTCCTTACAGATGGGAACACCTGAAATACGGTAGTTGTGCATAAGCTCTTCTGCTTCGTAAACATAATTTTCGGGAGCAAGGAACATGGGGTTTGTGATAATTCCGTTTTCACTTCTCTTAACCTTATCTACCTCTGCAACCTGTTCTTCGATTGACATATTCTTGTGAATAACACCGAGACCGCCTTCACGGGCAATAGCAATAGCCATTCTTGATTCGGTAACTGTGTCCATAGCTGCAGTCATTACAGGGATGTTGAGTCTGATATTCTTTGTAAGCTGAGTTTCAAGGCTTACGTCAGCAGGGAGAACGTCAGATTCGGCAGGGATGAGAAGAACGTCGTCAAAGGTAAGTCCTTCTTTTACGAATTTTGAATTGAATTCCATAATCATTTTCCTTTCCGCAATTTGTTTTGTGAAGCTTAAAAGCTGCACATAGGCTGAAAAATTTATTAAGGTATTATATCACGAAAAAAAGTACCTTTTCAAGTAGTAAGCGGAATTTTTTTGTAAAATTTCTTTTTTATTATACTTTATTAAAGCTTTTACCTCTTGACCCTTTCGCAATAAAGTTATATAATACCTTAAATGACAGTAAACTCCCGAAAGGATGACATAAAATGGAAGAAAAAATCATCACTCCCGAAAATGCGCAGCCCGAAAGAAAAAAGAAGATACTTTCCTGCATTCAGCCCTCAGGTATTCCCACACTCGGTAACTACCTTGGCGCACTCAAAAACTGGAAGCTTCTTTCCGATGAATTCGACTCAGCCTTTGCTGTTGCCGACCTTCACGCTATTACCGTAAGACAGGACCCCAAGAAGCTCCGTCAGCAGATTACAGAGGTATTTGCACTTCTTCTTGCTATCGGTCTCGACCCCGAAAAGAGCATCATCTTCATCCAGAGCCAGGTTCCTGCACACGCACAGCTCGGCTGGATTCTCAACTGCTATACACAGTTCGGTGAAATGTCAAGAATGACTCAGTTCAAGGATAAATCACAGTCACACGCAGACAACGTAAACGTAGGTCTTTTCTCCTACCCCGTGCTTATGGCTGCTGACATTCTTCTTTATCAGGCAGACCTTGTGCCCGTAGGCGCAGACCAGAAGCAGCACCTTGAAATTGCAAGAGACATTGCTTCACGCTTCAACGGTATCTACGGCAAAACCTTCACCATTCCCGATCCTTATATCGGCAAGCAGGGTGCAAGAGTTATGTCACTTCAGGACCCTACAAAGAAAATGAGCAAATCCGATCCCAACCCCAAGTCCTTTATTTCTGTTTTTGATGAGCCTAACACCATCATGAAAAAAATCCGCAGTGCCGTTACCGATTCCGAGGGCGGTGTATACTACGGTGAAGGCAAGGAAGGCATCAACAACCTTATGGGTATTTACTCCTGCTGCACAAACCTTTCAATGGAGCAGATTGAAAGAGAATTTGCAGGCAAGGGCTACGGTGACTTCAAAAACGCTGTAGGTGAAGCTGTTGTTGAAGAGCTTCGTCCCGTCCGTGAGCGCTACAATATGCTTATGAAGGATCAGGCATACCTTATGGAAATGGCTGCAAAGGGTGCCGAAACCGCTTCACGCATTGCCGACAGAACACTTCACAAGGCGATGAAGAAGTGTGGATTTATAGTTAAGTAAGAGTAGACAGTAGTTAGTAGTCAGTAGTCAGGAAAGCTCCCCGAAAGTCGGGGAGCTTTTTTAACAGTAAGCAATAAGAAAAGCCGCACCGAAAATCGGCGCGGTTTTTGGGTTTATTTGATTTTAACACTCTTAACAGATGACCAGGAGCTGTAAACCTTCTTGCCATCAACGGTCTTGTACGCTCTGACTTTAAAATAGTATTTCTTTCCCTTTGTAAGCTTTTTGATTGTTGTCTTCTTGCTTGAGCTACCGCTTACAGTTGCAGTCTTTGCACTCTTGAATCCGCTTGAGATTGAGTACATTACCTGATAGCCTGATGCACCTGTAGTTGTCTTCCATGTAACCGTCGCGCTCTTTGAACCTGCAGTTACCTTTGAAAGCGTTACATTTGCGGGGGCAATTGTGAAGTAAAGTGTCTTCTTGCCACTGTACTTACCCTTGAAGGTAATTGTTACAGAGTACTTACCTGTCGACTTTCTGCCGCTTGCATACTTAACGGTATAATCAGTGTCCTTCTTAAGGGTTTTGCCCTTGCTATCTTTAACGGTTACGGAAGGAGTTTTTACTTTGCCGTTATATACATAAGATGTTGCAGAAAGGCTTATTGTCTTAGGTGAGTAAACAGTTGAAGTTGAATCTACCACTCCACAGTCACTGCATTTAACTGCAGTTTTACCGTTACTTGAAAGGGTAGCCGCCTTCGTCACTACTGTTTTGTAGGTGTGCTTACCTATTCCTATAACCCTTGAAGTTTCAGTGGCATTGCAATTCTTACATACCCTTTTTATTGAAGCTCCTTCTTTGCATGAGCCCATTTTTACTACACTCCAGTAGCTGTATGCATGACCTGTTGGCAAAATAGCTTCATGATAAAAATCACCGCAAGCACAGGTATATATTCCTGAACCGTATAGGGTACAGGTTGCCGCCGACATAACATTGAATGTATAAAAATGCTTGTGTGCCACCTCATAAGAAAGGGTTATTTCAACATCAATGTAATCAAACGAACGTCTTTCGATAAACCAGTAAACCTTCTGTCCGGCTTTCAGATTATATGTACAAACTGAACCGCCAGCATACTCCAGAATATCTGATTTATCCTCATTTAAAACTGCAATGTCAAAATGACCATCCTGAAGTCCTGACACACTGAAGGTATAATCACCGGCTTTAGTAGCAGTGAAAGCAAAATAATTTCCTCTATAACCAATAGTTTTTTCGCAAGTACCTATATCAATATCGTTCATTGATGTTCCACAACCGTCGCATTTAGCATTATAATCTGCATCTAAGTGCGGTACACTGTTTTCTTTACCGCAGATACATCTTGAAAAAGAACAATAGCCCTCCTCTTCAAAAGTCTTATATTCGTGTGTATGTATGGTTTCAATATCAATAAACGTTGCTCCGTACTCTTCGGCAAAAGCTTCCGCAGTAGAGCCCTTAAAGCCAACAATAGTGCTTTTATAGCTAAGTCCGCAATGCTCATAAAGTGCAAAGTCCGGGTTGTAAATCGTCACTTTTTCAATACTTTCAGGAAATTTACCGTTAATTTCAAATTGATAAGCACTTGCCGGTACAACAATTTCTGTTATTGCGGTACCACGCAAATCGGGGAAAGACTGAAGTGCGCTGCCATTTTTTTCATCGATGTCAAATGTTATTGATTTAAGATTTGGACAATTATCTAAAACACTGATACTCATACCGCTAACCTTTGAAGGTATTGTTATGCTTTCAAGGCTTACACAACCATCAAAGGCATTATTACCTATTCCGGTTACGCTATCGGGTATAACTATATTTTCCAGACTTGCACAATTCCAAAACAATGCAGAAGCTAAATATGTTATTCCGTCAGGAAGTGTTATTTCCTTAAGGCTACTGCACCCGTAAAAAACACTACTTTCAATATCTGTTACACTGTCAGGAATACTTATGCTTTCAAGTGCTTCACAGCACTGAAAAGCGCCTTCATCTATTATCGATACACTATCAGGAATGACAACACTTTTGACCTTGTCAAAGCCCTCAAAAGACATCTTACTGATATTTGTAAGCCCGTCAGGAAGTTCAATTTTAGTTATGTAATCCTTATAATCATACCAAGGCGGAGCTGCTGTGCTGAAATCAATCATCTTACCGCTTCCGGTAAGCTTAAGAATTCCTGTTGTCTTATCAACACTCCAATTATAATTACCTACTTTACCTTGAACAACATCTGAATCCGAGTCAATTGCAAAACCGGTTACAGAAAAAACCGAACAAAGCATTACCATTGCCATAAAAAATGCAATAAATTTCTTCATAACTTTATCTCCTTACGAAATTTACTATATAAAATCATTATGTCACAACTGAAATTAAAAGTCAAGAAGAAAACCATCTGCGCCGATATCACACACCCCGACCCTTGAATCTTCAGCCCGTGCCCTTACTACTTACTACTTACTACTAAAAAACTCCCCGAAATCGGGGAGTTTTTACTGACTACTGACTACTGTCTACTGACTACTATTAACCCTCAACTAACATATTGTGGTATCTACCCATCCAGTAGGGAAGCGAATAGGTTGTTGAGCCTTCCATCTCACCGGGATTGTAAGCGTTGTCAATTTCGTAGGTTGAGCCGTTATACTTGTGAAGTGAACGCTCGTCGGCTGCTGCAACCTTCCAGTCAAGCTTACCGAGACCTACAACTGCGCCGATAAGACGAAGTGTGGAGTTTTCTGACTTCCAGAAGGGAGGAAGATAGCCGTTAGCATCAAATGAAAGCTCACTTGTGCCCTCAATGCCGAAATCGTCAAGGTCGAGCTCGTAAACGTCGTCACGGTTTGCATTTGTTGCACCAAGACGGCGAAGATCGATGGGATGACGGTCAAGCACCCAGGATGCAGTTTCGATAAGGCTGTTGCCGTAGTAGTCGGTCTGCACCTCATCGGGATATGCAAGCTGATAAATGTAGTACCAGAGTGCGTTTTCACTGAAATGTATTGAGTACCACCAGTCGTTAAGTGCCTCTCTGTAATAGCCTAAAAGCTCCTCATCGTCTTCAAGCTGGAAAAGAGTATAGAAGCCGAGCATTGCCATTTCCTCGTCAGAATAGTTGAGGATAATACGGTAAAGAGTCTTGAACAGCTGTGTACCTACAATAGGACGGAGAATGAAGCCGAGAACAGGTGAAACGCTGTTTGCAAATTCAAGCACACACATCTCGTATCTTTCAAGCTCCTGGGTCATAATTTCAGCGAATTCATAGCCCTCGTCAAGAGCAGCCATTCTGTATTCGTCCTCCCACTTCCGGTTGCCTGTGATGTAAGCGGCAACCTTGAAGCCCGTAAGCATAACAAGAGCGTTAAGAGGTGAGCCGCCGAGAGTCTGTCCGTTGTGGAAGTAGGTTCTTGAGAACTTTGCCCATGTTGTAGGCTGACCTGAGCCGTCTACCATTGTGTAGGAGTTATCTGAAAGGTGCTGTGCAAACTTTTCCATTGTTTCCTCAAGCATTTCCTTAAGCTCGGGATCCTCAGGAGCAAGAATATCGTAAGCCAGCTTATAAAGGAAGAGGTGACCGATAATTTCATCGGAGCTTGTATCTCCCTTGTAAACTATATCCTCAATGTCATAGTTTTTGCCGATAAGATTATTCCAGAGTCTTTCGGGAATTTCGCCTGTTGCGTTAACCTTGAGACCGCGGTAATTTTCGTTGTGGAGAAGGAAATCACTGCCGTCACTGTAGGTTTTTGTTGACATACCTGTTGCGGTACCGTCACCGTTATGTGACCAGTAAGCATAGCCGTTGTAATCACTGTAGCCTGCTTCCTTTTCGCTCTTGAAGGAGTAGGTTCTTGCCCAGAAGCCCTCAAGAAGTCTTGTACGCATTGCATAGGTATCCTTTGAATCCTCAGCATTGGGGTCTGTCCAGCTTTCGGGGCTGTAAAGCTTAAGGTGCTCCTCGTAGTCCTGAACATAGGATCTGATACCGAGCTTCATATATTTGTTATACATGTTTGTAAAAGCGTCTGCAGGGCTTTCGTAGGGAATATCCTGTGAATAGTCACCGCCTACAACAGTTGCGCCGTCGGTGTAATACTTGCCCTTTTCAAGGTCGTTTACGCTACCGTTACGCTGGGCACGGTTGTAAACCTCAACCTCACCCTCTCTCATTGAGATATATGTAAGAAGGAGCACTGCTTCAACGGCACTTGTAGCGCTTTCCTTTGCAGCCTTGATTTCTGCCTTTGTTGCTGTGGGGTCATTCTTAAGCACAGCATAGCGCATAAGCTCACCGCCGCCGTACATTGATGTCCAGAGGCCGTCGTTGTCACTTTCTTCGGGTATCCACTCACCGTTGATAAGATAAGCGTTTGATACCATACCGCGTCTTGTAACATATTTCTTTGTCTGCTCGTTCATTATGTCGGCCTTTTCTGTGCCGTCAATGTCAAGCATTTCAATATGGGTGTAGCCGTCAGCCATAACTGTCCAGATACCGTTTTTGCCGTCTGCAAAAATTGCAAGCACGTTACCCTCAGAGGTATCGTTGGAATAGAAATATCTGTCACCCATGAAGCGCTGCTGCTTATCGCGGGAGTTGAGCGCATTTTCGTCTGTACGAAGCACACCGTAAGCTGTGATTTCCCAGGTAGCACCGTCAGCGGTAACTGCCTTGTGTGCCTCGGCATACTTTGCTTCGTCTGCAACGTCAGCAGGAACATTCTTGCTGCCCTTTTCAAAGCGGCTTACAATTTTCTGAAGGTTTGAGCCCTCAGCAACGGCAGTACCTGTAAAGTCTACCTTTTTAATGCCGTTATCTGCGATTTTCGTGCTCTTTTTAACAACCTGAAGCTCAACGCTGTCGGTAAGGCCGTCAGCATTCTGTGCTGTGATTGTTGCAGTACCTGCCTTAAGCGCGGTAACTCTGCCCCAGATGTCAACGCTTGCAACCTCGGAGGGCTCTGCACTCCATACAAGCACACGCTTTTGCGTACCCGACATAACTACGTCAAGTGTTCTGCTGTCACCCTTTTCAAGCTCCCAGTTTTCGGGAACAATGATTCTCAGACGTGGCTCCTCCTGCTGTCCCTGAAGCAATGCACTCGCAGGCATAGCCATACCGAAAAGAAGAAGCACTGAAAGGATTAAAGCTACTGTTTTCTTCATACTAACACTCCTTTTGTGTCTTTCACCGGAATGCTCCGGCTGTTAATCATATAATACCACTTCGGGAAGCAGCCCGTCAAGAACTTTACAGAAAATTCGGAATTCGTAATTAGGAATTCGGAATTAAAATATTCCTTCCGTGTAACAAAGTAACAAATGTAACAGTATTTACTATAAAGTTTATTTTTACTTCTTTTATTTTATAATACTTTTTTTATTAAAAATATTGTTGCTTTTGTTACAAAAGGGTTGAAACCCTTATAAACACTGGGTTTCCGAGGTGTCACAAAGTGTCACAAAGCGTCACAAAGTGTCACAAACCTGAATTTGTGACACGAATAAACCGATATTGCTTCATACGCCTTGGCGTATTTCATTATGTATCATTTATACTCTCACCCACCCATGGAGCGGCGCTACAACCTTAATACTTACTACTGCACCCGAAGGGTGCCCTGACTACTGACTACTGACTACTAAAAAAACACCGTTCACAGGGAACGGTGTTTTTTATAACGCTTATTTCTTCGCAAGTGCTCTCTGAACAGCCTTGATAATTTCAACTATGGGAATTACAAGGAAGGCAAGGCCGATTGAAATTGCATAGGACTTAAGGTCAAGATGTGTGAACTCGAACATATCTGCAAGGAAGGGAACCTCGATAATTGCAGTTGTGAGAACGAGTGAAAGAAGCATTGCGCCGTAAAGCACGATGTTGTGTGACTTCTGTCCAAGGCTCATAGCAACAGCGGAGCCTCTCTGTGAGCGCATATTAAATGAGTGGAAGATTTCGCACATGCTCATTGTAAGGAATGCCATTGTCATACCCTCTTCGCAGTTTTCGATGTTTGTAAACTGCCAGTGGCCTGTCTCAAGGAATTCACCGATGAAGAAGGCTGCAAGAGTAAGAGCAGTAACAAGTGCACCCTGATAGAACACGTCAAAGCCCATACCGCCGGCGAATACACCCTCCTTACTGCTTCTGGGCTTACGCTGCATAATGTCTCTTTCGGGCTTTTCAAGACCGAGAGCAAGAGCAGGAATACTGTCTGTTACAAGGTTGATGAAAAGAAGGTGAACGGGCTTGAGAATTGTGAAGTTGAGAAGTGTTGAAGCAAAGATTGCAAGCACCTCTGAAAGGTTTGAGCCGAGAAGGAACTGAATAGCCTTTCTGATGTTATCGTAAATTCTTCTACCCTCGGAAACTGCACCTACGATTGTTGCAAAGTTGTCATCAGCAAGAACCATGTCTGCAACGTTCTTTGTAACGTCTGTACCCGTGATACCCATACCGATACCGATGTCGGCACTCTTTATCGAGGGAGCGTCGTTAACGCCGTCACCTGTCATAGCGGTAATCATACCCTTTGCTCGCCATGCATTAACGATTCTTGTCTTATGCTCGGGCTGAACACGTGCATACACACGGAATTCTGTTACTCTTTCTGCAAAATCCTCATCGCTGATTTTGTCAAGGTCTGCACCTGTAATAGCAGCTGAAGCGTCAGTGAGAATACCAAGCTCCTTTGCAATTGCAACAGCTGTATCCTTATGGTCACCCGTAATCATAATAGGTGTGATACCCGCACTGCGGCATTCTGCAATAGCATCCTTAACCTCAGGGCGAACGGGGTCAATCATACCTGAAAGGCCTACGAATACAAGCTCCTTTTCGTCAGCCTCTGTTGAAAGCTCAGAGGGAGCAGCTGAAAGCTTTTTCATTGAAAGAGCAAGCACGCGAAGCGCTCTGTCAGCCATAGCCTTGTTGTTTGCCATAATAGTATCCATAACCTCTGCAGTCATGGGAACCTCTTTACCGTCAATAATTGCTGTGGAGCAACGGCTGAGGACAACGTCGGGAGCACCCTTTGTGAACTGAATATATGCACCGTCATACTCATGTACGGTTGTCATCATCTTTCTGCCCGAATCAAAGGGAATCTCGGCAACTCGGGGATATTTCGCCTTAAGGTCGTTTTTGTTGAGATCTCTTGAAAGCGCATGGTAAACAAGCGCAGCCTCAGTAGGCTCACCGTTAACCTTGTCACCGTCAACCTCAGCGTCGGTACAAAGAGCCATACCTATTGCAAAGAAGTCCTTATCGGAGCAGAAGGCTTCAACAACGGTCATCTTGTTCTGGGTAAGAGTACCTGTCTTGTCAGAGCAGATAATCTGTGCGCAGCCGAGAGTTTCAACAGCTGTAAGCTTACGGATAATAGCGTTCTTCTTTGACATATTGGTAACGCCGATTGAAAGAACAATTGTAACAACGGCTGCAAGACCCTCGGGAATTGCGGCAACGGCAAGAGAAACGGCAACCATAAAGCTTTCAAGGAACACCTCAAAGCTTACTGCACCTGTGTTTCTGTAAGCCATAAATGCCTGGAAGCCGAAAATAAATACGCAGATACCGAGAACGAGCCAGGTAAGAATCTTTGAAAGCTGTGAAAGCTTAATCTGAAGAGGAGTCTGTCCCTCCTCTGCCTGTGCAATAGCGTCGGCAATCTTACCCATTTCGGTATCCATACCTGTAGCAACTACAACTGCCTTACCGCGGCCGTAAACAACGGTTGAGCCCATATAAGCCATATTCTTACGGTCACCAAGAGCGATTTCGTCGCTTTCCTTGCCGCCAAGCACCTCAATAAGCTTGCTTACGGGAACGGATTCACCTGTAAGCGCAGCCTCTTCAATTGTCATGCTTGCGCACTCAAAGATACGGCAGTCAGCGGGAACTGCGTCACCTGCCTCAAGCACAACAACGTCACCTACAACAAGGTCCTCACTTTTTACTGAGGTCATTTTACCGTCACGGTAAACCTTACTTGTTGCGGCGGACATTTCCTGCAGTGCTTCAATAGCGGCCTCTGCCTTGCTTTCCTGTAAAACGCCGAGAACTGTATTGATGATAACAACCACCATAATGATAACCGTATCGGTGGGGAATACAAATCCGCCTGCTTCAAACCACTCCGTAATTGCAGAAACAACTGCGGCAATAATAAGAATGATAATCATCGGGTCGGAAAGCTGCTCAATTACTCTTTTGAGCATTGTCTTCTTCTTGCCCTCATCGAGCTTGTTCTTACCGTTTTTCTCAAGCCTTGCCTGAGCCTCACCCTCGGTAAGACCGTTTTCTGACGAAGCAACGTGAGTGAAAACTTCATCAGCGGAATGTAAATAATGTTTCATACGCTTATTCCTTTCGTTTTTTATTTATTTTTTCCTCTTTATTTTTATATATCAAAAAAGACCCTTAACGAAGCTCTTTAAACTTCGTTAAAGGTCTTGCTACCAATTTCCGGCCTGTAAACCAGCCTTACGGCAAGATGTTGATTTACAGCAAGAGCTACTCCCCTTTAATTGACTGTGATAATTGTAGCACAATCAACAGGAATTGTCAACATGTGACAACGGCTTCTTTTTCGTCCTTTTTCTCAGCAAGGCTTTTGCTCCTTCTGAATTCAGATGTAAGGCTTACGTAAACATAAACCACGGTAGGAATTGTTGTCACCATTGCAAGCAGCACATCATAGAAGGTGTCAAACAGAGGATAAAGCGCTGTATTGTAGACCCCTCTGCCAAAAACCTTGAAAAAGAAGCTTGAATCGGCAGGTCCCCAGTAAAAGCCCTGGTTTACCGTGCCCCATATAAAGTCACCTATAAATTCACTGATTTCCCAGGCAGGCATAAGGAAGAATGAGAACAAGGCGGCAAAGACTGTTATAACAATCACATTCTTTTTGCTGTCAGGGTTAACGAGTGTACGGGCAATATAGCAGCCGCCCAGAGTACAAAGCACACCTGAAACAAGATGAAGGAAAAGGTCAAATCTCGGCACGATATTATAAAGCCACACATAGTTACCGCAGTATGAGCCGAGGAAAACTATTGTTGTGATAAGAGTCTGCGCACGGTAGCTTACCCTTGAGAAAAATGTACCCTCAGGGAAAACAAGATGAACAAGAGTAATTGCAAAGGTTGCAATCAGGTTTGCGCAAAGAAGAATCGCCTCGGGTCTGTTGTCCCATACAATAAAGGCGTAAAGCATAACCGCTCTTGTGCACCACCAGAAGGTTATATCAAAGGCACTGCAGTCCTTTAAAAGTTTTGCTTTTTCAGTCGCATATTTTGCTGATATCTTTTCCTTGAGTGTGCGCTTCTGCTTTTCTTTTTTAACCCTTGCAAACATTGCCTTGTTTTTCACTCTGCACACTATGTACATCACTGCAGTTGTGATTACACCGCCGAGAATAGTGAGGAGAAAATCCTCGTCCATATCAAGCAGGTATCTCTGTCCGTCAAGGGACATAGCAAGACCTACAAGACGGTAAAGCCAATGGTCGTTTGTAACAAGGTCTGCGTGAAGCAGATTTGTACCCTTGTAAAAGTCAATGAAAAATTCACCTGTTTTCACAAGTATGCCAAGGGTACCCGCAAAGCACATACCGGAAATAATGTTGAGCGTAAGCTCGTTTTTATTTTCAGCCCTTCTTATTTTCTGCATTACAAGGTATCCGAGAAGAGCACCTGCCACACCGAGCACAAGCTGGATAAGAATATCCCATTCACCGATACCTGCAGCCGCAAGCTGTTGTGTTTCCATAATAGTAATAACACCTCGAATTTATTTATCTTTTATATTCAAGCACCTTTTCACCGTTTATGTAAAATTCGGTAATAACAAGGCGCCCTCTATATATCTTTACCTTAACGTTGCCGTAAAAATGCCTTTTATAATTGATAATATCCTGAATATACTCGCTGATTTTATCCAGATCAAAATCGTATATCCTTTCAGGCTCATCGAAAAAAGCTTTAAGCTCCTGCTTGTTTTTATAGGTTTCACCGCAAAAGCTGTAGCTTTCATAGGCTATAAAAGGAGAGTTGTATTCACCAAGCAGATAGCACTCACTGTCTGCATCGTAGCTTGTACGGGCAATACCGTTTTCATCCTTATATACAAAAACCTTTTCTCTGCCGCCGAAATAAAAGCCTGCAGTAACAGGAGTAAAGCCCTGTTCATCATAGTCAGAAACACCGGTAACGCTTAAAATGTATTCCTCACCCTTTTGCAGCACGGTTTCATCAGTTATGTTTTTAGGATGATAAGGCGACAGGGCATAAAGCACAATAGCCGCCGCAACACAAGAAAGCACACAGAATAAAGCTGAAAGAAAAACAAAAAGCTTCTTTTTATTCATCTTTTTCCCTTCTTTTTTCAAAAAATAACCCTCCGCATATACTATGCGGAAGGTATTATAGCACTACTTTTACAAAAAATAAAGAGTTATGAATAATTTGTAATATTTACACAACACTTTTTCACTTATGCTTCATTATAAGCTGATCTTCAATGTAAATTTCATCTATTATTCCTATACCCTTGTAGACCTTGAGTGTGACAGTTCCTTTAAGAGGAATGGACCATATTCCTCTGTAATAGCCATCCTCTGTTTCCATAAACTCCTCGAAGGTAATGTTATTATCCTCATCCTTACTAAGAAGCACTCCAAGCTCAAAAAGCTCCTTCATTCCGAAATCATAGTTAACGAATTCATAATCAGCCGGGTCAAGATGAAAAACGTCAAAGGTGGTGAACCAATTGTAGTCCGTAAGCTCAGCACCCTCGGCCGCAGCATCGTAGAACATAATGCTTCCGTCGGGCTTTTTGTTTATAACCACCTTGGAATAAAGACCGACTGTATCACGGTAAATATAATTTTCATCCTCGTAATATCTCTCAGCTACGTCCCAGTCTGTTTCGTAGCCTACGGCATAAATTTCATCAGTATCAAGAAACATACTGCTTTTATTGAAGTAAGTTATATTCATATACCTTAAGGTATAGCCTTCACCTTTTTCTATAACCGACCTTTCCACTGCTTTTTCATAAGCAAAGTATCCCACAGGAAAAGCAAGCTGTATAATTGCAAGAGCAACAAGAATAATTAAGCCTTTTTTATTTTTCATTGCTCCTCCACCTCGCTTTCATACAGTGCGGCAGCTGCATCCTTTTCACGAAGGCGTGATATTTTAAGATTTACAAAGAGAAGTCCTACGCCGCATACAATAAGCATTACACCTGTCATAATAAGACCAAGGTCAAGAAGGTAAAGCCTTACAATAACCGATGCGCAGGAAAGAACAAAGCCGAGATTGAGCTGCAGCAGCTTTCTTTCTCTTGCACCGTAAACAACAAGCATAACAAATGCAGCAATACCCACAATGAAATTGAGCGTGTAAACACCCTCACGGATAACCTTAAGCGTATCAAAAAGTGCAGTATTGTCCGAATTAAGTTGACGAAGCTGCGTAAGCATGCACGCCATATTGTAAATGAAAAGTGCCAGAGCAAAAAGAGCCGAATAAGCACGAAGATATATGTTCTTCACTCTTGTTTTCGGTGCAAATACAAGCACAAAAGCCAGCAGACATATAGCAGTAAGAATAATACCTCCCTTTATACTGTCAAGTTCTGTGCACTCAGGTACCATTGCAAAAAAAGCAAGCATTGCCGCAGTACCGAATGTACCGAAAAACTTATAGGGAGACGCAAGGGAATCGTGCTTATGACCGACAACAAAGCATACAAGCAGGCAAAGCACAGCAATCTGCACCATAATATTTTCAGAGCCGAGATAAACAGCACTTATGACAACAAATGCCACTGCTACTGCAAAGTTAATCCACTGTGAAAATGTGTAACGGATAACATTGCTTTCCTTTTTATAAAGCCTTGATGAAGCATAAACTGCCGCCGCGGCAAAAAGTGCTTCAGCAACTATGCAAATAACGCTTTTTATAATGTCCCCTGTGTTCACTTCAGAATAGTAGTCGGTGTAAAAAAGCGACGTGCTGTCAAGCATATAAATATAGCCTGCTATACTGCAAAAGCAGGAAACTGCAAAGGCGGCAAGGCTTTTAAAAATAAACATCAGCGCAAAGAAGCATATTGCAAAAAAGAAGAATACAACACCCTCTTCAACATAACGGGAGTTAGTCTGACTTAAAAGAATTACCGTTGTAACGCCCGTGCCGAGCATCCAGAATACCGACGCCCCCTCGCACCAGGGAAGACTTTCCTTCTTTTTTATGTAGGTATAAATTCCTATACCTTGACCGATAAGCGCAGGAACAAAGCAGGTGAAAATTTTAAGCAGATCCGGAAAATCCTGCCAGAATTTTACAAAAATCATTACAACGCCTGCGCCGATAAGAAGACATCCGAGCACAGAAAGCACTGTAACAAGTGTATTGCCGAAAAGAAGCTTCTCCTTTTCCTCGGCAGAATTTTTGCGCTTGCCGTAAATAAGCTCCTCAACCTCAATACCAA
>JBGVGP010000049.1:0-1537 GCA_045121735.1 Acutalibacteraceae bacterium | reverse complement strand
TACTTATTACACTTGCATTGCACAGGGCAAATAAGTGTATGTTTTTAATATGATTGTAAAACCAACCTTTACCGTCTTCGGTTACAAGCTCAGGGAAATCTTTGTGTAAACGCTTGAAGTTTACATCTGTACCGTCCTTTTCTTCAGGTACACTGCACCAAGCACAAAGAGCGTTTCTTGCATATTCAATTCTGTCATAAGGATTTCCGTCCTTTAAGCTTCCGTCGGTATTGTGAAAAAGATAACCCCTTGCAATTACTGTGAGTATTCTGCCGAGACCTTCATATTCGGTCAGGGTTTTAAAGCTGAACCTGCCGAGAAATGAAAGGTCTTTTTTGTTTATGCAAAAGTATGAGGGCTTAGTAACATAGCTCTGAAACTCTTTCCATTCATTTGTCATTGCCATAACCTCCACTTCTTCTTTTTGGTTTCCTCGGGCGAAATGTTGCTGTCAATGGTTAATCTTAATACGGTGTCCGGTAAAACCTCAAGAGCAAACTTCCTTTTGCCGAGTGCTACAGCACATTTTACCACATCCTCGGGATTAAGGGACGGTGCGGCATTTCTTGTTCTTATGGGAAACATAATATGCTTGCAGTTGGAGATAATCTGATTTTTAGCCTCGGCAGTATGCTTTATGCCTGAAACCATAGCCTTCAGCTGAGGTGTGTCACCCTTTTGAGAAAGATAGTTTTTCTTCAGACTTCTGTTGCGGTGCATATCATCAAAATCGCTGATAACATCACCAAGCATACGGTAGCCGCCGCATCTGAAATCACAGAAAAGACGGACAATGTTAGAATTCCATACGGAGTCTGTAATTTCATAAAATCTTCTCACTCTGTCTTCGGGAGGTGTAAACTGCCAATCTCCTGCAATGAGCTGCTGTCTTGCCAAACGCACCTGATAACTGCTCATTTTATCAAAGGCAGTATAAATCTCATCAACGGAAAAATCCTTTTCCTGACCCCGTGACATAAGAATACGGTAAACATCATTTTGCCGCTTCATATCCTTTTCGGTATGAGTTAAAAAGCGTATTCTTTTAAGAGCAGTTTCATAATCGGATATCAAAGTCTTAACTCTTTCAAGAGTAGTACTGTCAAGACTTTCTTTCCAATCGGGCTCTGCGGCAAAGGTGAAAAGCTCGCTGTCTTTTGCAGACTTGTCGGTTGCCTTTTCTGTTTGCATAGCCATACTGTAGGCATAATAGGGCAGCTTTTCAAGGTTTGATGTAATACTGTCCCAATTAATGCAACCAAAGTATTTTGCTAGCTTTTGTGTTTTAGTAGGTTCATACCATTCTGCAGTATCTCCTTGGTCAAAAATATCCTTGTATTTAAGGAAACGGCTTCTTTTTATATTCCTTGCTTCAAGGTACGCTGATAAATCAGGCTTGATACCGCTTTTAGCAGAATCTATTTCAAGACCTGTAAGAATTGCGAGAGTTTCAACCTCTTCAAGAACGGCTTTTCTTTCTTCGTCTGTAATGCTTTCATCATAAGCTATTACACCTCTGCTGAGAGCCGCATTACTT
>JBGVGP010000048.1:0-4545 GCA_045121735.1 Acutalibacteraceae bacterium | reverse complement strand
AAGGCTCTGTCAATGAGAGAACACTGTGTGTTTTTATAAGCCAGAGCGGTGAAACTGCCGATACTCTTGCCGCTCTTCGTAAGGCAAGGAGTGAGGGAGCAAGGACGTTGGGAATAGTAAATGTTGTTTCAAGCTCTGTGGCAAGTGAGGCTGACTCGGTGCTTTATACAATGGCAGGTCCCGAAATTGCTGTTGCAACAACAAAGGCATACACAGCACAGCTTATAGCCCTTTATATGCTTGCACTGAAAATAGCACAATTAAAGGGCAGAGCAGATTTTGCACAAGGGTCAGCACTTATAAGTGAGCTTCGCAAGGTAAGCGGAAATATATCACAGCTTCTTGAAAAATTACCACCGCTTATCAAGGAGCTTTCAAAGGAATATTATACGTCCGAGCAGATGTACTTTATAGGCAGAAATACCGATTGCGCCGCCGCTATGGAGGGTGCGCTTAAGCTTAAGGAAATAAGCTATATTCCCTGTCACGCCTATGCGGCAGGAGAGCTTAAGCACGGAACAATTTCACTTATAGAAAACGGTACGGCTGTGGTGGCACTTATGGGTAACCGTGAGCTTTTTGCAAAAACACTGAGCAATGTAAAAGAGGTTAAATCACGGGGCGCAAGGGTGATTGCCCTTTGTACAAGGTCTGATTATGAAAAAAACGGTAATTTTTGCGATTGCTTTATTCCTTTGCCTGAAGCCAACAGCCTTTTATCCTGTATTTATGAGGGCGTTGCTCTTCAGCTTTTTGCTTATTACACGGCAAAAAAGCGTTGCTGTGACATTGATAAGCCGAGAAACCTTGCAAAGTCGGTTACCGTAGAATGAGACACGGAAGACAAAGTTTATAAAAGGGTGTAAAAATTGTGTTAATAAGGTTGAATTTTACTTTATGTCAGTGTATAATTTATGCAGATGAATTTTGTTATTTTTACAAAGGAGCGGTTTGCCCATGGCTAACATAAATTTCAACCTTGAGGAAAACGGATACAATATTGAACAGGTAAATAATTATATAGAGATGCTTCAGCTCGAATACGCCAATGCAGTTGCATGGGGTGAGGAAATGGAAAAAGAGCTTGAGCAGATGAAGGAGTCAATGAAGCAGCAGGGCGCTTACTTTACCATTGACGAAAACAACCAGAATGAGGTTGTAAAGGAGGTTTTCGACCGCCTTACAAATTCTCTTGAAAAGGTAAAAAGCGATGCTCAGCAGCGTGCAAATGATATTGTTGCCCAGGCAAAGGAAGAGGCAAATCTCATTATGCGCCGCGCAAAGGAAAATTCTGTTGAAATAAGAACACAGAATGTTACTATTATGAAGAACCTCAAGAGCATCGGTGAAATGATTGATGTTATTGTTGAAAAAGGAATTCAGTAATTATAATTTCAGACGCTTTAATAAAATACCGGACTTAAGCATAAAAGCAGTGCTTATGCCGTATGACAAAGGAAGTGAAAGGATTGGCAGGCTACAGACCTAAAAGTCTTGAAGAGCTTAACAGCTTATACGATAAATCTATAAACGTTAAAAATGAAATTGACAAGAAGGCATCTGACCTTGAGGTTAAGCAGGAGATATATACTCGTGCTGTTCCGACTGCACCCCTCAGGGAAACAGAAGAGCAGGTTATTCCCGAGGAGAATGCAACCGAGGAGATTACAGGTCTTGTTGATGACTTTATTAAAAGCTTCGGTGCTCCCGCACCTGTTAAAAGAGAGCGCCCCGTGGCACCTGCTACTGTTAAGGCGGTTTCTTCTGCAAAGCACGATGAGGTGAAATCTCCCGTAAAGCAGAGTCTCCCCGTTCAGTCTGCTGCAGATAAGCCGAAGCTTATAAGAAGCACCGAGCGTAATGACCTTTTTGAGGATTACAAGAAGGTTATGGATGACGAGGACGATGATGATTTCTCATTCCACAGAAGAGGAAGAAAAAGAGGTAAGAAGCTTTTTGAAAGAAAATCATCAGCACCTGCAGAGACTGTGGTAGCTGATGAGCTTGAAGCTGCCGCTGAGGCTGAGGATACTGCTTCATTACAGGTGGAAGTACCCAATGCTGAGGACGATATTCCCGAGACTGTGGAAAATATAGATGCAGTTATTGAAAAGGTGCTCGGCAAGCCTGCACAGCAGGAAATTCAGCAGGAGGCTCCCGAGGCTGTTTACGAAATTTCAGAAGAGGAAGAAGCCTCATACGAAGCGCAGGAGCCTGAATACGAGGACGAAACTATCTTCGAGCCGACACAGGAGGCTGTTGAAGAGGCAGCTGAAGAGCCCGAAGAGATTGCACAGGAGTCAGCACAGGCTGAAGAACCTTATTACGAAGATACTGAATATGACGGCGAAGCTGCTGATGCTGTTGACGAAGCCGAATATGACGTAAGCGTGGCAGCAGCAATGCAGGAAGAACCCGAAGCACAGCAAGAGGAGTCTTATTCTTACGAGGATGCCGATACTGCTGTAGCCGTAAGATCCTTCAAGGGTAAAAATCTGCTTTTATGTCTGCTTCTTCTGGTGCTTGTTTTTGCAACTGCAGTAAGTGCTGTAAAGGCGTTTGCAGGCATTAACAGCGATACTCCCATATCAGGTAAATATCATCTTTACTCTGCTGATACAAAGTACATTCAGGGCGGCATCAAAAAGGGTGACCTTGTTGTAGTTGTACATGAGGCTGTTGAAGAGGGTAATGTATTTGCTTATAAAAAGGCAGACGGACAGTACGGCTTTGCAAAGCTCGACGGTGTGCTTAATGAGGATACCTTTATTGCAGATAATGACGGACAGAAGTCTATTGTTTTCAGGAACACCGTAAGAGGTACGATTTATAAGACAATTCCTGCAATAGGTACATTTGCAGCGGCAGTTGCTTCTTATTATCTTGCTATTATCGGCGTGCTTGTTCTGCTTGCAGCTATTCTTATTTTTGTGCTTGCTTTCGTTTTCAGAGACAAGAGCAAAAAGGCAACAAAGAAGGCTGTCAAAAAGCAAGAGGTACAAGAGATTTACAGCGAGGATCCGCAGTATGAGGATGTTGAGGGTGACTTCAGCTATCTTGTACAGGATGAAAATGAGGACGGCTATGATGTATACCGTGAAGAATATGAAGGTGATGACGCAGCTGTGTATGAGCCTGACGATTACAAATATGAGCCCGACGAATATGTAAACAACTAAAGCTAAAAAAATAAACAGATGTAACAGGCGTAAGTGCTTGTGCATCTGTTTTTTTGTTATGCTGTTTTCGGATAAAAGAATAAATCCGTCGGTTGTCCGACGGATTCGCATAAAGAGTATTTTCAGTAATTATGTTAATTATATTAAAACAAAAACTTCCAAATAAAATTATGCTTCTTCTGCTTCCTTCATCTTTGCAAAGCATTCACTGCAATATACATCTCTGCCTTCTGTGGGCTGGAAGGGAACCTTTGCTTCTCCGCCACAGCTTGCGCAGGTTGCGATGAACATTTCGCGTGCAGGTCTGGCAGCATTCTTACGTGCATTACGGCATTCCTTACAGCGCTGGGGCTCGTTCTGGAAGCCCTTTTCTGCATAGAATTCCTGTTCGCCTGCTGAGAAAATAAATTCAGCACCGCATTCTTTGCATTTGAGTGTTTTGTCTTCGTACATGATTTTTTACCTCGCTTGAATTTTAGTTGCCCGTGTCGGAGTTGCACCGACTCTTTGAAATCAACGCTCTGCTTTGAGCTATAGGGCATATTTCAACTGAGCTTTTCTCTCAGTTTTTTTCTTATTCGCTGTAAGGTGCCGTCAACAGCCTTTTCGGTGCAGCCGCATTCGTCTGCAATCTGACGGTAGCTTTTTTCCTGAAGGTAGCCAAGAAGCACTGTACGCTCCTTTTCGGTAAGCTCACTGTCAATTATGCGGGAGATACGCTCAGCTTCCTTTTGTGAAATGAAGCTTTCCTCGGGGGTAAGCTCCGGTGAGGGGGAGTCCTGACGCTCCTGCAGGGGAACGGTCAGCTCAAGGGGTATATGCTTACGGGAGCTTATAACCCTTACGGCACTTATGATGCGGTTTTTTATACAGTGACCTACAAAGGTTGAAAAGGAAGCCGTTGAGCCTTCGTTATAGGCGTATACAGCCGAAATAAAGCCGAGCATTCCCTCCTGAACAAGGTCCTCTTTTTCAATAAGACTGCCGCAGAAGTGTGAAGCGTGAAAGCCTGAAAGAGGAATATACCTTTGTGTAAGAACGGAAAAAGCTTTATCGTCATTGCTTTTGCAAAGAGCAACAAGCTCCTCATCTTTTAAAAGAGAATAATCCAATATTCAAGACCCTTTCGCACAATAAAGTATTATGAATATTATATATTAAATAATTTTACAAGTCAACATTGTTTTTATACAAAATGCACAAGCGTTTTTTGTGTTAATCTGCCGAAAAAACAATATAAAAAAATGTAAAGCAACACATTTCCGACGTTTATGTTGCAAAACTCGTAGTAAAGCATATATAGCGTTAATAAAAAAGATAGGGTCCTGCGGCTTTAACCGTAAGACCCCTTTTGTTATATAATTGT
>JBGVGP010000047.1:0-3816 GCA_045121735.1 Acutalibacteraceae bacterium | reverse complement strand
CCGCCGAAGCGTTTAACGGTTCTTATGCCCTCGTAAAGTCCCGCAATACCCGGCATATTGACCGTTCCGCTTTCAAGCCTGTCGGGATAAGCAGCGGGCTGAAAAAGAGAAAGAGAGTTGCTGCCCGTGCCACCCTGAATAAGCTCTTTTATTTCAACTCCGTCTCTGAACATAATTGCACCTGTACCCATAGGTCCCAAAAGCCCCTTGTGTCCCGGTATGCAAAGGACATCTATCCCCTCTTTTTCAAGATTTATTATGTGACTGCCTGCACTCTGCGCACCGTCAAGAATAAAAAGCAGATCCTTTGCCTTACAAAAAGCGCAAAGCTTTTCCACAGGAAGCACCGTACCGAAAACATTTGAAACGTGGGTTGTGATAATTGCACGGGTATTTTCTTTAACATGTGAAGCAAAGCTTTTAAGGGTTTCGTTATCGTCAAGGGGATTTACCGTTGCAACACTGTAGGTTATTATCCCCTTTTCACTCATAGCATGTACAGGCCTTGAAACAGAATTATGCTCAAGGGAGGATATTATCACATGGTCGCCCTTTTTAAGAACACCCTTTATTGCCGTATTGAGTGCGGCGGTACAGTTAGAGGTGAATACAACATTTTCACTGCTGCAGGAAAAATGCTCTGCAAGCTTTTCTCTGCAACGGTAAACAAGCTGACCTGCCTTTACGGAAAGTGCGTGACCTCCTCTGCCCGGATTAGCACCGCAGCAGTACTGCGCCGAGCACATTGCGTTTATTACGCTTTTCGGCTTCGGAAAGCTTGTAGCGGCATTGTCAAGATAAATCATAACAGCTCACGGAAGCTTTCTACGCCAAGATTTCTGATATTATTTGCAGTTAGTATATCAAAGGCGTTGTAGACATCTCCGTGAACGTAAAGGGCAAAGTTGCAGCCTTCTTTTCTGTTGGGGTTGGGGTTTCTGCGAAGGCTTGAGCTTATTCCTTTTGATAAAAGCAGCTTTCGTGCTTTTTCGCCCATAGTCTGACTTTCAAATTTAATATATGTGTAAAGCATAGCGTACCTCCTGAAAAAACAATACTCAAGGACAGTATATGTTATAAAATTCCTTTTGTGCCCTTGACCCGATGAATTTAAAGTTGTATACTTGTAGGGATAAAAAATTCCAAGGAGAAATCACCCGAATGCTTAAATTCAACAACGGAAAATTCAAAATAATGCAGATTGCAGATATTCAGGAGGACTACCCCGTAAATCCTGACACTATAAGGCTTATTGACGCTGCACTTGAAAGAGAAAAGCCTGACCTTGTTATTCTTACAGGCGACCAGATTCAGGGCTACAGCCACTGCTATAGAACAGACACATACAACAAGGTAAAAAAGGTTATTGCCGAATATACTGCACCTATGACAAAGCGCGGCATTCCCTTTACAATCACCTTCGGCAACCACGATGACGACTGCGTTACAGGCAAGGCTGCCCAGCTTGAAATTTACGGCGAATCGGAATGCTTTATAATGGGTGAAAGCCACAGCAAGGACGACCCCGGCACTCACTTTATTAATATTAAGGATTCAACGGGCGAAAAGGATATCTTTGCCCTTTATCTTATTGACTCAAATAAAAAAGAGCCTGACGGCGCTTACTCACCTGTAAGACCCGACCAGCTCCGATGGCTTGAAGAAGCAAGAGAAAATAACGGCTATATTCCTGCCATTGCCTTTCAGCATATTCCCGTACCTGAATTTTACAACGTGCTCAAAAAGGTACCCTTTTATACAAAGGGTGCAGTAGAAGCCTACAAAAGCCGTAAAAACACCTTCTGGCTTCTTCCCGGTGATGAGGGCTTTATGGGCGAAACCCCTGCAGTACCCGAAATCAACAACGGTGAATTTGAAATTCTTAAAAAGCACGGTGATATACTCGGTCTTTTTGTAGGTCACGACCATATCAACTCCTTTGTAAGAAGCCTTGACGGCTTTGACCTTGGCTACACCCAGGGTGCAGGCTTCAACACCTACGGCCCTGCTGAAAAAAGAGGCGTGCGAATGTTTGAGCTTGATGAAAATGACCTCAAGGCATACAGCACCTACACTGTCACCGCAGGCGAGCTTGGCGTATATGAGCCTACAAAAAAATTCCAGGAATTTATTTACCGCAATGCACCTACAAGCGTTGACGAGGTAATTACAAATGTAAAGCGTGTTGCTGTGGCAGCGGCAGCCGTTACTGCTGCAGTGAAGTTAATTAAACTGTTTAAATAAGGCAAGAAAAGTAAAAGCAGATATTTCAGTTCAAACTGAATATCTGCTTTATTTTTATGTTTAATTTATCTTACGCTGTCGTAAATTTCATAGAAGCTGCCGATAAAGGTTGTTGCTGCATTTTTACCGTAGGAAATAAGGCACCATGTGTCACTGTCAAGTGCGTCGTTGTCCTTGTTGTACTGATAGCCTGCAAGAACAAAGTTTTCGGGGTTTGCAACATAGCCTGCAGCATCGTTCATAAGGTCCATAATGATGATGTCTTCACCTGTGCGCTCTCTGATGGGGCCAAGGTCAAAGCCCTTTGCACCGTCACCGCCGATAAGAAGCTCACCGAAGGTTTCACCGGGGCTCATATAAACCTTTACGCTGTCACCGAATTCAAGGTAGCCTACCTCTGAAACAGTGTAGTAGTTGCCCTTGTCGTCCTTGAGTGTAAGGTTGTCAGGAATTGAAGCCTTTGCAAGAAGTGCAATTACATTGTTTTCAATCTGAACGGTAAACTGCTTAAGCTGAATATTAAGCACGGGCTCAACCTTTTCTGTTTTTACGGTTTCAAGACCCTTGTACCAGATTGAGTAGCCTTCCTCGGAGCTGTATTTTTCAACGCCGAGCTTGTCACCGAGCTTTGCGTTAAGCTCGATTCTCTCCTGCTCTGTCATGCTCATACCGAGAAGGATGTAGCCGATTTCGTAGCCGTAACGGATAACGGAATCGTGAGCGCTTTCATCATCAAAGCAGTCTCTTGTTTTTGATCTTGAAGATGTAACGGTGGAAACGTTACCCTGGATAAAGATAAAGTTATAGCCTGCACTGTTAAGAAGCTTTTCGGTATACCAGATAAAGTCTGCGCTGAACTTAGTATCAAAGGAAACAAGAGTTTTACCGCCTGTGACTGCCCAGTCATAGCTTGCAGCCTCGGGATGAACGCCTACGGTTGTAATAATGGTAGGAGTTGCGCCCTCAGCATAGGGAAGGAATTCAAGCTTATAGAGATTCTTATCAAGGGCAATAGGAGCAGTTCTGTCGGAAAGATAGCCGTGAAGCTCCATTTTTGAATAATAAAGCTCACCCTCTGTCATATCGGAAAGAGCCTGTTCAACAGCCTTTTTTGAGCCGGAAACAAGTGATTCGATAAATGAACGCTCAACACCGTATTTTACGTTCTTTGATGAGAAGTTATTGAACATAACGCCGATAGGATCTGACCATACGCCCTGTGAGTCGATACCTGTATGGATATGAGTACAGGAAACGTTGATGCTTACGATATTATACTGTGCGGCAATATCCTTGAGACCCTCACGGATAAGTCTTACGTCTGCGTTGGCAAGACCCATTGCGTCAACAGAAATGAAAACAACATTACCTCTGCCTGAGCCGTCGTTCATAACGATAGCACGTGCCATAAGGTCTTCCTCGTTGCCGTCATCGTCCTTATACATTCCGTTACCGTATATATAGGGAACGTAGGCACCCTTGGCATACATTTTGCTGCCGAAGTCGGAAGGAAGAACGGATGCCTTACCGTAGCCGAGGCTCCACACAGCGTTACCCTGGGGCTCATCAATA
>JBGVGP010000046.1:0-2227 GCA_045121735.1 Acutalibacteraceae bacterium | reverse complement strand
GCTTGTTTCCTTGGGAAGCACATTTGAAAGAACAGAGATTACACCCTTACCGCCAACTGACATAAGAGGAATAATCTGATCGTCATTGCCTGAATAAAGGTCAAGCTTATCGCCTACAAGCGACATTGTTTCAACAATCTTGTCAATCTGGCCGTTTGCTTCCTTAATACCCTGAATCATAGGATGATCTGCAAGAGCAGCGTATGTAGCAGGTTCAATGTTAACGCCTGAACGTGAAGGAACATTGTAAAGAATGATGGGCTTAGTGCTTGCATCTGCAATAGCTGTAAACATTTTAATAAGACCCTTCTGTGTTGCCTTGTTGTAGTAAGGTGTAACAACAAGCATTGCATCACAGCCAACCTCACAGGCATATGTAGTAAGCTCAATAGCATAAGCAGTATCGTTTGAGCCGGTACCTGCAATAACAGGAACTCTACCTGCTGTTCTTTCAACTGCAAACTTAAGTACTGCCTTGTGCTCTTCGTCGGTAAGGGTTGAGCCTTCGCCTGATGTACCTGCAATTACGAGAGCATCAATACCCTCTTCAATCTGCCAGTCAATAAGCTTGCCGAAAGCTTCATAGTCTACACCGTTTTCGTTAAGAGGGGTTACAAGGGCGGTTGCCGCGCCGGTAAAAATAGGATTTGTTGACATAATAATTTCTCCTTTAAAACAGATATATTACCGAAAGCTTCAATTGTGAATCTGCTTTACAAAAATAAACACCCGATTTTGCATCGAGTGTAAAATGACAGCCGTAACAGTTAAAAAAACTGTATTTGACAATTATAATAGCACTCCGCAAAATTGCGACAGTCGAAGAGATATTATTCCCTTCGTCCAGGACATCTTTCGCCTGATGCCTTCGGCGGTATCCCCTTTTGCGTGAACGGGTTTTGCGACTACCCTTTTTATATTCACGTGACTCTTGTCAACCGCACCTCTATCTTTAATTGAATTATTCGGTTTGAAATATATTATCACTATTAAATCGGTCTGTCAAGAAAAATTTAACAATTTAAAGTAAAATTCTGCTAAAAAACGTAATTTTTGCTTTGGGAAACAGTCTTTTTCAGATTCTGTACCAGACTGTTTACATAATCAGGTATAACAAAGCCGACTTCTTCACCCACGGTAAACAAAAAGCACTGACCGTCATTTTTCACTTCAACAGTGTCATAAGGTGTCATTTTCATATTATATTCTGTTTTTTCACGAACAGTTATAACTCCGAAGAAAAAGGACGCCGCACACAAAATCAGTATAAGCGAAAATATATACTGCTTCAATATCCGTTTAATCTCCAAGCTTATTTCTCCTTATATTCATCAAGTATTTCCGCAACAGCAGCACCGAACATTTTTCCCGAATAGACTGCTTCATCAAGCGTGTTACCGTCTGTGCCGATTTCAACAAGCAAGGAAAGCGGTGTCAGTCCCATATTATAGCTTCTGTCACAGAAGAAGACAGGTCTTGTCAGCCCCTCAAAGGAATCCTCCATGCTTTGCTGAAGCTTAAGCGCAAAGGCCAGATTTTTCTCCCATTCAGGCAAATCAGTTATGCCGTTCCCCTCCTCCTGACAGCCTGTAACAAGCATAATCTGCGCCGCCTTTTTCCCGTTTATCTCTGCAACGGGCTTGGTTTTCACACCACTTTCGCTCTGAATGGCATCACGATGAACATCAAGTGTTATTTTAATTGAGGGGTGCTTTTCAAGTATAGCTCTTGCCGCATCCTCAGAACGGTAATATGCTCCCGTATAGGGATTATCATAAACTGATGTATCGTGAATTACCTTGTAGCCACGCTTTTCAAGCTCATCACATATTGCCTTACCGACTCTTACCATATTTTTATTGCTGTCGTTACTTCTGGAGGCAAAGGTATCAGAATAAAAGCCACGGTCAAGAATCTGATAGGTTTCAGTTGTATGGGTATGATAGATAAGCACTGACGGCTCTTTCTCATTCACCGATAAATCAAGCTCCTCGGCAAGCTTGTTTTCAATGCTTATTTTTGTTTTATTTGTGTTTTTTACCCTGACATTTTTATATTCGTCAGTTACACCCTCATCAGTATAGGTGTATTCGGTTATTGAGCCTGCCTTTTTGTCCTTAGCGGCACTTTTTTCGGCTGATTTAATAAGCTTTTCAATATCGGAATCCGTTTTTGTAAGCTTATCTGTCTTCACGGCAGCTTTAACCTTACTGCTCTTTTTTACCGG
>JBGVGP010000045.1:0-3389 GCA_045121735.1 Acutalibacteraceae bacterium | reverse complement strand
TTACCTCGTAAGCGCTCATTTCGGGCTGAAGGTCATAGGTTGCAACCTTGGGTGAAGCAACAAGAATTCTGTCTTCACCTTCATACTGCTTTTCAACACCGCCGTTAAAGAAGAAGGTTACATGAGCATACTTTTCGGTTTCAGCAATACGAAGCTGAGTCTTACCCATCTTTGCAAGATATTCACCGAAGGTGTTTTCGAGTGTCTGGGGCTTGAAAGCAACCTGTACATTAGGCATTGTTGCATCGTACTGTGTCATACATACAAAGCAGAGAGGGAAGAAGCCGTTCTTTCTTTCGAAGCCGTCGAATGCTTCGTCAACAAAGGTTCTTGTAATTTCTCTTGCTCTGTCAGGACGGAAGTTGAAGAATACAACGCTGTCCTGTGCCTTGATTGTTGCATTTTCTGCACAAACTGTGGGAAGTACAAATTCGTCAGTAAGGTTCTTTCCGTCAGCATCAATTGTCTCGTAGCTTTCCTTAATAGCAGCAACAGGGCATTCTGCCTTTACACCTTCACCGTAAACCATTGCAGCGTAAGCCTTGCCTACTCTGTCCCAACGGTTGTCTCTGTCCATAGCGTAGTATCTGCCCATTACGGTAGCTACCTTGCCAAGACCGATTTCCTTAAGCTTGTCGCAGGTTTCCTGAACAAAGTCAGCACCTGAAGCAGGAGGAACGTCACGGCCGTCGAGGAAGCAATGAACATATACCTCTTTAAGACCCATCTTCTTTGCCATTTCAACAATAGCATACATATGGGTGTTGTGTGAGTGAACACCACCGTCACTCATAAGACCCATAAGGTGAAGAGCACTGCCGTTCTTGAGGCAGTTTTCCATAGCACCCTTAAGTGCTTCGTTTTCAAAGAAGTCACCGTCTTTGATTGACTTTGTGATACGGGTAAGCTCCTGATAAACAACACGGCCTGCACCAATGTTTGTGTGACCTACCTCACTGTTACCCATCTGACCGTCGGGAAGACCTACATCCATACCTGATGCGCCGATAAAGGTCATGGGATTTTCATTCATAATTTTATCAAGATTAGGAGTTGCAGCAGAGAAAATAGCATTACCGTAGTTGTCGTCATTCCTGCCGAAACCGTCCATGATACATAATAAAACAGGCTTTTTCATTTCAAATATCCTTTCTGCATTCAAAAAGGGCTCTTCCGAGCCCTTCTGATTTTTATTTCTGCTCGGAAGCTGCCTTAACGATAACTGAGAAGTCTGCAGCCTTAAGTGAAGCACCACCGATAAGACCGCCGTCAACGTTTACCTTAGCAACAAGCTCTGCTGCATTACCTGCGTTCATTGAACCGCCGTACTGAACTGTAACAGTTTCAGCAACGTCTGCACCGTAAGCTTCAGCAATAGCTGCACGGCAGTAGCCGTTACCCTCGTCAGCCTGATCAGCTGTAGCTGTAACACCTGTACCGATAGCCCATACGGGTTCGTAAGCGATAACAACGTTCTTGAGGTCTTCAGCACTTACGTTTGTAAGAGCCATCTTTGTCTGATACTTAAGAAGAGTTTCTGTATAGCCGAGCTCTCTCTGCTCAAGAGTTTCACCAACACAGATGATGGGCTTGAGACCTGCCTTGAGAGCTGCAAGTGAACGAAGATTTACAGTCTGGTCTGTTTCACCGAAGTACTGTCTTCTTTCGCTGTGGCCTACAACAACATATTCTACGCCGCATTCCTTGAGCATATCAGCTGAAATTTCACCTGTGTATGCGCCTGAAGCCTTGAAGTGTACGTTTTCTGCACCGATTTTGATGTTTGAGCCCTTTGCTGCTTCGATTGCTACTGCAATGTCAACGAAGGGTACGCAAAGAACAACTTCACAGTCAGCACCTGCAACGAGGGGCTTCATCTCTTCGATAAGAGCCTTTGCTTGTGAGGGAGTCATATTCATTTTCCAGTTACCTGCGATAACTGCTTTACGTGTAGCTTTGTTCATTTTTTCTTACTCCTTTTTATTCATTATATACTTGTGGAGTGCTCGGCCCTCGGCACCTGGCTCTCGGCCCTTACTACTCACTACTAACTACTTACTACTTGTAGCTTATTTATCGTTGAGAGCAACAACACCGGGAAGATCCTTACCCTCGAGGAATTCGAGTGAAGCACCGCCGCCTGTTGAAATGTGGCTCATCTTATCTGCGAAGCCGAGCTTCTGAACAGCTGCAGCTGAGTCACCGCCACCGATAATGGAGATTGAGCCGCTTTCTGCAACTGCTGTAGCAACTGCAATTGTACCTGAAGCAAAGTTCTTCCATTCTGAAACACCCATAGGTCCGTTCCAGATAACTGTGCCTGCGCCCTTGATAGCGTCAGCAAAGAGCTTTTCTGTCTTGGGACCAATGTCAAGACCCATCCAGTCATCGGGAATCTTATCTGAATCAACAGTCATTGTTTCTGTATTTTCGTCGTATTCCTTACCGAGTCTGTTATCAACGGGGATAAGGAAGTTAACGCCCTTAGCTTCTGCAGCAGCCATCATTTCCTTAGCCATTTCAATCTTGTCTTCTTCACAGATTGAGGTACCAACGCTGTAGCCCTTTGCTGCAAAGAAGGTATAAGCCATACCGCCGCCTACGATAAGGGTATCAACCTTATCCATGAGGTTTGTGATAACGCCGATCTTATCGGAAACCTTTGCACCGCCGAGGATAGCAACGAGAGGTCTCTTGGGATCTTCAAGAGCGCCACCGATGTATTCAAGCTCCTTACGGATAAGGAAGCCGCCTACTGCAGGAAGATAATCAGCAACACCTGTTGTTGATGAGTGAGCTCTGTGAGCTGAACCGAAAGCATCGTTTACATAGATTTCTGCAAGGTCAGCAAGTGCCTTTGAGAATTCGGGATCGTTCTTTGTTTCTTCCTTGTGGAAACGTACGTTTTCAAGAAGAAGAACTTCGCCTTCCTTAAGGTCTGCTGCAAGAGCCTTTGCGCTCTCACCTACTACGTCCTTAGCCATCTTAACCTCGATGCCGAGAAGCTCGCCGAGTCTTACTGCAACGGGAGCAAGTGAAAATTCGGGCTTGAATTCACCCTTGGGTCTGCCGAGGTGTGAGCAAGCGATAACCTTTGCACCGTTGTCAAGGAGATATTTGATTGTGGGAAGTGAAGCAACAATTCTCTTGTCGCTGGTGATAACACCGTTTTCCATCTTTACGTTGAAATCGCAACGGATGAGGACTTTTTTGCCTCTTACGTCAATGTCTTCAACTGATTTCTTGTTTAATACGTTCATCTGTTTTCTGTCCTTTCATAAATAACTTTTATAGAATAAAAAACACCATCTGTCATTTTATAACATTCTTGAGCTTTTTTCAAGTGTTTAGTCATAAAAAATATGCATAACATAATGTATTATTTTGTA
>JBGVGP010000044.1:0-4033 GCA_045121735.1 Acutalibacteraceae bacterium | reverse complement strand
GTGTTCACTGGCTTTATGAAATTGCGAATGCAGTAATTGCACACTTCACAGGCTACGCTCTTTGGACAGTAAGCCCTGAAAGCACAACCTTCATTCTTCTTATCGGTGTAAGCTGGGAGCTTTCACTCATGTTCTCAATTGCGGGCTTTACTGCAGACCTTCTTCCCGAGGACAAAAACAAGAAGATACTCGGCATAAACAACCGTATTGTTTTTGCTATTGCACAAGCCTTCTTCTTCTCGGTGTTTGAAATTTTCCTTGCATCAACACCTGCCTTTATCTGGGTATACAAATGGTGGGGCGCACTTCCCGTATTCATCACAACCTACATACCCTTCTTCCTTGCTTCATATCTTGTATATGACAAGCCCAGAAAGACACAGAAAATGTTCTGCGGTATTGTATGGGGTCTTGTAGCAGTGCTTCTTGCAGTGCTTATCCCCCTTGGCATAATTTAATTTCGGAGATGCATAACAATGAAAAAAATAACAGCGCTTTTACTTGTGCTTATAACTGCCTTTTCTCTTTTCAGCTTCGGCACATCGGCTGAAGCGGCACAGCCCGAAAAGGAAGCACTTCGCTTCAACGAGGACGGCTCATTCAAAATTATGCAGATTTCAGACATACAGGATATCTATATTTTCAGAAAGCTTACCCGTATGTTCCTTGAGGATTTGCTTGAAAAGGAAAAGCCCGACCTTATCGTTCTCACCGGTGACAACATTTCTCCCGGTGCAGGCTTTATGAAGTGGATGGTAAAAATAAGCATAAACCACTTTATGAAGATTTTTGAAGAGGCAAAGATTCCCGTTGCAATCGTTTACGGCAACCACGACGCCGAAAACAAGCTTACAAAGGAAGAGCAATGGGAGGTTTACGAAAGCTACAGCTGCTTTATAGGCGTAAGAGACAGTGAAGAGCTTACAGGCTACGGCACCTATTATCTTCCCGTGCTCGGCTCAGATGACGATGAGCACAAGTTTACACTCTGGTTCTTCGACTCACAGGAATACAATGTGGAAAACGACCTTGGCGGCTACGGCTGTGTTGCAAAGGATCAGATTCTGTGGTACACAAAAACCGAAAAGAAAATCACCCTTGCAAACGGCAAGCTTACCCCCTCACTTGCATTCCAGCACATTATTCCCCCCGAAATTTATAATGTGCTTTACAAAATCACCACCACCGACGAAAGCGGCGCAATAACCTATCACGAGGTTAAGGGTGAATATCTGGAGGACCAGACAGTTATCGAAAACGGCACAACCTACGGCTATCCCGTAAAATATGCCGATGAGGACACTGCACTTCTTGAAACTCCCTGCCCGCCCAAGTACACAAACGGACAGCTTGATGCCTTTATCAAATACGGTAACGTTCTCGGTGTTGCAGTAGGTCACGACCACAAAAACTGCTTCGTTATCCCCTACAAGGGCGTTGATATTATTCAGACTCCCACAGCCTCCTTCGGCTCCTACGGTGACCATAACAGAGGCGCAAGAATCATCACTCTTGACGAAAACAATCTCAACGATTACGAAACAAGCATGGTTTACTTTACCGATTATTATGATATTGAGGCTGACGAAAAGCTTAAGGACCGTTACATCTTCAACAGTGACTGTGAGGACTACACAGCCTGGGACAGAGTAAAGGCAGCCTTCAGATACTACTTCTAATTAAGAATTCGGAGTTCGGAATTCGGAATTAAGGTTAACATTAGGTAAGCTTTCTAAAAATGAATATGTACAGTAAAGGACACGGAAAAATCCGTGTCCTTTTTTTATTTTGAATATTTACACTGTTGAGGAGGATCGACCCTTGGCCCTCTCTTATTCAGCAGCGTAGAACTCATAGCAGGCTCTGTAAGTGCTGTAAACGTCAAACTTTGAAACAACCTCATAGGGAGCGTGCATTGAAAGCACGGGAACACCGAGGTCAACAACGTCAATGTTGAGGTTTGCAATATACATTGCAACGGTTCCTCCACCGCCCTCATCAACCTTACCGAGCTCACCAATCTGCCAGGAAACATTTGCCTTGTCAAGGATTCTTCTTACCTTGCCAACAAATTCTGCAGAAGCGTCAGACGTGCCTGACTTACCTCTTGAGCCGGTATACTTGGTGATAACTGCACCGTGGTTGAGTGTGCAGCAGTTGTACTTATCGTGTACTGAGGGGAAGTTGGGGTCAAAGCAGGCATTTACGTCTGCTGAAAGACATTCTGACCTTGAAAGCACGTGTCTGCCCTTGAGGCCTTCCATTTCAGCAAGGTCCTCGATGAAATATTTCATATATGCAGAGTTGAGACCTGTGTTACCATCGCTGCCGATTTCTTCCTTGTCTGCAAGAACAGTGATGATTGTTCTTTCGGGCTCGGTGCAGTTGATAACTGCTTCAAGTGCAGGATAAGCACATACTCTGTCATCGTGACCGTAAGCACCTATCATGCTTCTGTCAAAGCCGATATCGGAAACGGGAAGTGCAGGTACAAGCTCAAGCTCGGCAGAGATGAAATCCTTCTCTGTAACGCCGTACTTTTCGTTGAGAATCTTAAGAATATTAAGCTTTACAAGCTCACTGCCTGCATCGGACTTGAAGGGACGTGAGCCGATGAGGATATTGAGCTCCTCACCCTTGATGCCCTCAGAAAGAGGACGCTTTGCCTGCTCCTTACCGAGGTGAGGAAGAAGGTCGGTGATAACAAACTTGGGCTCACCCTCTTTTTCACCGATGTTGATTTTTACGCTTTCGCCGTCAGCCTTGAGCATAACGCCGTGAAGAGAAAGAGGAATTGCAACCCACTGATACTTTCTGATACCGCCGTAGTAGTGAGTCTTGAAGTAAGCCATTTCGCTTTCCTCGTAAAGAGGAGTGGGCTTGAGGTCAAGACGGGGTGAGTCGATATGAGAAGCAACGATTTTTGCACCCTCACTTACGCCCTTTTTACCCATAACAGCAAGAATAATTGCCTTGTTTCTGTTATTAAGGTAAACCTTGTCGCCTGCCTTGTAGGTCTTGCTTACATCAAAGGGAACAAAGCCGTTCTTCTCAGCCCTTTCAATTACGTACTCAACACATTCTCTTTCAGTTTTAGCAGTAGCAAGGAAGTCCTTGTAGCCCTCGCAGAATTCATCTGCTCTTGCGCATTCCTCCTCGGTCATTGCAGCTGAAAAGTGTTCCTTTTCGAAGCAAAGCTGCTCCTTAAGAAGCTCTGCCTGTGTTTTTTCTTTTTCCATCATAATCTTTCCTTTCTTATTTATAGTAAAGTCTGTTGTATATATTTTTTACTCTCATCACCTTTTCAACATACTTTTTTGTTGAGGGATAAGGTATATCCTTGAGTGTTATTCCGTCATCGGAATAGCTTTCGTCCCCGAGCCACTGTTCAACCCGGGCTGCGCCTGCGTGGTATGCCGCAACGGCAGTTGCCTCGTTGCCGAACTGTGCTAAAAGCATACCGTAAAAATAACAGCCGTAGTCAATAGCAATTTCAGGCTCGAATATGCTTTCCTTTGAAAGCTCCTGACCTCGTTTTTCCTGCAGCCACTCAAAGGTTTCGGGCATTACCTGCATAAGGCCCTGTGCCCCGAGATAGGAAACGGCATTGTTGTCAAAGCCGCTTTCACACTCTATTACTGCAAAAACAAATTCCTCACTAAGGTTGTTGCTTTGAGCGTATTTTTCGACAAATTCAATATACTTGCGGGGATATAATGTTTTAAGTATTGACACACCGCCGAAATAAATCACGGTAACCAGTGAAAATACAATAAGCACAAGCAGCAGAATATCTGCAGGCTTTTTTGCTTTGTTGCTCTTTGTCATGGGATAAGCTCCTTGAGTTTATCAAGTTCTGTTTCAAGACTGCCGTTTTCATTATTGTAAATGATTACATCAGCCTGTCTGAAATAATAGTTGTCATCCCTTTGACCCTTTATTCTTGTCATAGCCTGCTCCCGGCTTATTTTGTCACGGGCAAGAATTCTCTGAAGCCGAAGGGCCTCGTCAGCGTGGACAACAATTATTTTTT
>JBGVGP010000043.1:0-1542 GCA_045121735.1 Acutalibacteraceae bacterium | reverse complement strand
CTGTCAAGCTTCGATATTACTGATACTTCTTTGCTTTCAAGCGTACTGATGACATTGTTCTTTACACTTTCAAGCTTTACATCCTCATCGACACTCAGAGAATACTCAACCACCGCAGAGTATTCC
Organism: Acutalibacteraceae bacterium; assembly: GCA_045121735.1. GTDB lineage: Bacteria > Bacillota > Clostridia > Oscillospirales > Acutalibacteraceae > UBA6857. Next base: position 1,416 of record JBGVGP010000043.1, on the reverse strand, counting down.
TGAGTGTCGTAAAAGCTACCGTATACGGACTCAGGCAAGTAAGCACACATAAGTCCTGAGCCGTAATTGCCATACTGCATTTCTTCGATAATACCTGCTACAGTAAAGGTGTGAGGTTTCCCCTTTATTACATAAACAATCTCGTCACCCAAAGAAAACTCACCGAATTCAGCAACATAAAGAGGGATATAAATAGGGTTATCTGACTTTTTATCGCTTTCCGCTACAACCTTAAAACAGTTGAGCTTTCTGTGGGCATCAAGATTATAGAACATTGTGTTCATAGAAAAGTCGGCACCCTTAAAGTTTTTAACCACAGCCTCAGCAAAAAAAGCCTCGTGGCTTTCTGTATCAAGAACTCCGTCTATATCACCAATAGCTTTCAGTTTATCCTCTCTGTGCTGAGCTTTCGGTACACAAACATTAACCGAGGCTGTGCTGAGCTTTTCAAACTTTTCGTTATAAGCCTTATCTACCTGAAATAGCAAAGTAGTTGCACAGTTGAGCATAAAGGCTGTAATAAGAATTATAACTGCAAAGGATATATATGAGGATTTATCCTTTCTTAATTGATATAAAATCTGATTTAATATCTTTCTCATATTACCATCCCATCTCCGATAAAAAGCTATTCAGAAGAGCTTCTCTGTTTTTATCCTCCTGAGTAAACTCGCCTAAGTTACACTCGCCGAAAATCTTGCCGTCTCTTACATAAAGCACACGGTTGCCTCTGAGGGCGGTTTTCTTATCGTGTGTTACAATTATAATGCTCTGTCCTTCACGGTGAAGCTTTGTGAACACATCAAGCACTGCTGTGGAGTTGTTGGAGTTTAAAGCTCCTGTAGGCTCGTCAGCAAAAACCACCTCAGGCTTATTTATAACAGCCCTGACAATTCCTGCACGCTGTGCCTCACCGCCTGAAATCTGAGACGGAAACTTTTTGCGTGTTATCTCGGGTATATTAACAAGGTCAAAAAGCTCTTCTGCTCGCTTTACGGTAAGCTTCTTGTTGTTCTCGCACAAAGCTCCTGCCGTAAGCACGTTGTCCATCAGGCTCATTTTATCCAAAAGATAAATCTGCTGAAAAACAAATCCGCAGTTCTTTCTTCTGAAAACTGCCAACTTATCATCACTTAAAGAGGTGATGTTCTTGCTGTTGAAATTCACTTCGCCTGCGGTTGGTCTATCCATTCCAGAAAGTGAATACATAAGTGTAGACTTGCCTGCACCTGACGAACCCATAATCACAGTAAAATCCCCTTTATATATATCAAGGTCAAGATTTTCAAAAATCGTCTGCTCAGTATCCGCTGTCAAAAAGCTTTTCTTCAAAGCCTTTGCTGAAATAATTGTTTCTTTTTTCGATGTCATACTAACGCCTCCGTTTGTTGTTTTTATTTCACAGGCTCATTCTAT
>JBGVGP010000042.1:0-11114 GCA_045121735.1 Acutalibacteraceae bacterium | reverse complement strand
CTTCGTTGATAGTTTTTAACTATCGAATCTCGGGTTCCTTTTCTTATCTCGTTGTTTAATTTTCAAGGTCCAATTCGCTGCCCGTTTTTTAGACAGCTCAAAGAGTATATCATATACACTCTTCTTTGTCAAGACTTTTTTCAAACTTTTTTAAGTTTTTTTCAAGCCTCTTTTTTCGCCTTCCGTCTTGGTCGTTTCTGAGTTTCCTCTCGTTCCCCTCGCGGAATGCTTGCATATATTATCACTTCTTTTTGCTTTTGTCAACAGTTTTTTACAACTTTTTTTGGATATTTTTACTAATCACTGCTCTTTATTTACACCGAGCCGGGTGTGTTTGTGTGCCAGGTGTGGATGTGCACTATATCTTGGGGTGCGTCAGGCTTTTCTTCGTTTTATTCTATATGTGGGGTGAGATAATCAAAGACCCTACAGTCCTGATTGAACTGTAAGGTCTTTTCATTATATATCGATGTTTTTTATTTTACCTTCAGCGGGTGGCCGTAGCTTTTCATTGACTCCTTCCGTCACGACTTCGTCGTGCCACCTTCCTCAGAGAGGAAGGCTGAGTAACCAAAAGAACTTTACATTTTCCTGCCTTTACCGTCGCGGTACTCGAAAGAAAAAGTCAGAACACGGTACCCGCGTCCTGACTACTGACTACTGACTACTCTCACGCCTCGGGGAAGTCGTACCAATACTCCCTGCGCTTTTTGGTAACTGCCTTTTTAACGGCAAAGGCTATTGCTATCGCGGCAACTGCACCGAAGCCGATGTAAATGTGGGTGTTATCTGTACCGTGGATTCTTATCTGATTCCACAAATCGGAGAACATAAGAAGCGTCTCCTGCGGAAGGTTACGGAAATACTCAACATCGGGCATTTCATCCTTAGAAGGATAAAGATACTTGTTATCACGCATTTCGGCATAGTCGGGATGCTCAAGCACACCTGTGTTTGGCGTTGCATAACCGATGTAAAGGGCATTGCTCAATGCAATCTCCGGGTCAAGCAGGAAATTGATATACTTCAATGCCGCCTCATAATTCTGTGTGCTTTTGGGGATGCAGATAGCATCGACAAAAATGTTTACACCCTCCTTGGGATAAACGAAGTCAAGGTCAGGGTTTACCTGATTCATCAGCACAAAGTCGCCTACATAATAAGGCACCATTGCTGCTTCTCCGCTTTCCATCTTATTGAAAATCTCATCCATTACATAGCCCTGCAATAAAGGCTTCTGCTCTACAAGAAGCTGTGCTACATCGGAAAGCTCCTTTTCATCGGTGGAGTTGAGAGAATAGCCGAGAATTTTCTGCGCTACTGCAAAGGCATCACGGGGATTATCAATCATAAGAATTTTACCCGCATATCTTTCGTCCCACAGTGCCTTCCAGCTGGTCGGCTTTTCTTCAACCATTTTCTTGTTATAGATAAGACCTACCATACCTACATTATAAGGCACGGAAAATTTATTGTCCGGGTCGTAGTACATGTTTCTGTATTCTTCAGAAATGTACTTGTAATTAGGCAGCTCACTGACATCTATCTCCATAAGCATATCCTCGGCTATCATTCTTTCAATCATATAGTCAGAGGGAATTATAATGTCATAGCTTGCGCCTCCATTTTTGATTTTTGGATACATATCCTCGTTGCTTTCATAGGTAACGTAGTTAACCTTGATGCCTGTGAGAAGCTCAAACTCCGTATTTACATCAACGAGTCCGTCAGCATAGGTATCGGAAATATATTCACCCCAGTTAAAAACATTGATGGTTGTCCCCTCACTGCCCTTATAGGAGTCCTTGTTTTCATAAGCAGCTGCACTGAAAGCAGTAAGACCGAGAAGCACTGCAAGAGTCATAAGGAAAAGGATTTTTCTCATTTTGCCGCCCCCTTTCCCTTGTTGAGCTTGTTGCTCATTTTCTTTTCACCGTAAAACTGTGATACGTTGAGAAGAACAAGCAGAAGGAGTATTGCAACAAAAATTATTGTTGAAAGAGCGTACATATCGGGTGTAACTCTCTTTTTTGTCATTGAGAAAATTCTGATAGGTAAGGTTTCAAATGAGGGACCCTGTGTAAAGTAACTGATAACAAAGTCATCCAGTGACAGGGTAAAGCTCATCATAAGACCTGAAAAAATACCTGTTGAAATCGAGGGCAGCACTACCTTGAAAAAGCTCTGTATAGGAGTACAGCCAAGGTCCATAGCCGCCTCGGGAAGGAATTTATCAAGCTGACGAAGCTTGGGAAGCACCGAAAGTATTACATAAGGCAGGTTAAAGGTTACGTGGGCAATAAGCATTGTACCGAAGCCGAGAGCGTCATTCTGACCGATGAGCTTTGCACAGAAAATGAAAAGCAGCATCATTGAAATACCTGTAACGATTTCGGGGTTCATCATAGGGATATTGGTAACGCCCATTGTAAGCTTTTTGATATACTTGTTTTTAAAGGTGCTGATTCCTACTGCTGCTGCAGTACCCATTACTGTTGCAATTGCAGAAGATGAAACAGCAAGAACAAGGGTATTACGGAAGGCCTTCATAGTTGCTTCGTCGTTTAAAAGAGACTCGTACCAACGAAGTGAAAAGCCTGTGAACACACCTGTACTTGCACTTTCGTTAAATGAAAAGATAATCATTACAACAATAGGCGCATAAAGGAAGAGCATCATAAGTGCAACATAGAATTTTGACATAAGAGGCATTTTTCTTTTCATATAAGCACACCTCCGTCATCGTCGTCACCGGTGAAGCGGTTCATTACCATCATACAGATAATAATAAGCACCATAAGCACAAGTGAAAGTGCTGCACCGAGATTATAGTTATTGGCAGATTTGAACTGCATTTCAATTACGTCACCGATAAGTGAGAAGGTGTTACCGCCGAGCTTCTTTGAAATATAGAAGGTTGAAACTGAAGGTACAAACACCATTGTAAAGCCGGATGCAATACCGGGAAGTGTAAGAGGCAAAATTACATCCTTAAAGGTTACAAGCTTATTTGCACCAAGGTCACCTGCCGCCTCAATAAGATTCATATCCATTTTTGCCATAATTGAGTAAAGAGGCAGAATCATATACGGTATGTAGTTATACACCATACCGAGAACAACAGCGCCCTGTGTGTTTATCATATGAAGGTTAGGCAAATCAAGAGCAGTAAGCACTGAATTGATTATACCTGTATCCTGCATAAGAATCATCATTGAATATGTTCTTATAAGAAGGTTCATCCACATAGGAAGCATTACAAGAATCATCATTGTGCGCTGAACATTTGCAGTTGTCCTTGCCATTATATGTGCAAGAGGATAGGCAATAACAAGGCTTATAACCGTAGCAATAAAGCCAAGCCAGATGGAATTAAGCATAACATCCTTATACTTGCCTATATCTGAAATATACTGGAGAGTAAAGTTGCCGTTACCGTCAGTTACTGAATAAATAACAACGAAGATAAGCGGAACTATGATGAAAATTGCAGACCAGACAAGATAAGGTGCAGCGGTCAGCTTTTTCATAAGGGAGCTTTTTTTCATTTATCACTCCTCCTCTTCGGTAACATCGGAAAGGTGCTCAATTTCATCACTGAAGGAGCTGTAGTCACCGTACATGCCTGAATATTCACTCTTCTTCATAACGTGAATTGCATCAGGCTCAATGACAATACCAATTTTTGTGCCTACGGGATAATAGTCTGTGGTCTGAATCATCCATTTGAAATTATCAATATCAACAATCATTTCAAAGTGCACACCCTTGAAGGTGTTTGACGTGATTACACCGCTTATTGTACCCTCACCGTAAGGAACAACGTCAACATCCTCGGGTCGGACAACGATATCAACGGACTCATTGACTGCAAAGCCCTTGTCAAGACACTGGAAAACAGCGCCTGAAAACTTTGCCTTGAAGTCATCGAGCATTACGCCGTCAAGAATATTACTTTCACCGATGAAGTCGGCAACGAAGGCATTCTTAGGCTCGTTGTAAATATCTATGGGAGAGCCTATCTGCTGAATTTTACCGTCATTCATAACAACAACGGTGTCACTCATTGAAAGAGCCTCCTGCTGGTCGTGGGTAACATAGATAAAGGTGATACCCATTCTTTTCTGAATGTTCTTGAGCTCAACCTGCATATCCTTACGAAGCTTAAGGTCGAGCGCACCGAGAGGCTCGTCAAGAAGAAGCACACGGGGCTCGACGGCAAGCGCTCTTGCAATAGCAACACGCTGCTGCTGGCCGCCTGAAAGTGAAGCGATGTTTCTCTTCTGGAAGCCTTTAAGGTTAACAAGCTCAAGCATTTCCTTGACCTTGTTGCTTATATCCTTTTCCTTCATCTTCTTTACGCGAAGACCGAAGGCTATATTATCGTATACGTTAAGGTGCGGAAAAAGTGCATATCTCTGGAAAATGGTGTTGACCTGCCTTTTATGCGGAGGAAGATTGTTTATATCCTTACCTTCGAAAATGACCTGACCGTTATCAGCCTCAAGAAAGCCTGCGATGATACGCAGAGTTGTAGTTTTACCACAGCCTGAAGGACCTAGGAAAGTCATAAATTCCTTGTCCTTAATGCTAAGGTTGATGTTATCGAGAATAATTTCATCATCGTACTTTTTTGATATGTTCTGAAGCTCAATGATTACACCGTTTCCCATATATAAACCCCTTTCCCTGCATGGCAGAAAGCTGACATGCTCGCTCGAATTATAATAAGGTAATTACTGCTTTTGAACGCAGTTGCCCCCTTATATCATAAAGAAAATATAGAACAAAAATCAGCAAATGTCAACAGTTTTTTTGCATTTTTCGTTAAAATTCTAGGCGGAAAACGGGACAAAAATTAAAAAGCTCTTGAATGCTTTGATTTTCTCCGTTTTCCGCCAAAATTCTCAAAAAAAGTTTTTCTGCTGCTTAAAGCGCAAAGAAGCTGTCTGCCTCCTGCTGAAGATAAGCCTTAAGATTTTCCATTCCCTCATCGGTTAACTCGAAAATGTTTTTCTTTATCTCGTCCTCGTTCTGATTTTCATAGCAGTTAAGACCGTAATAAACTGCCGCATGGACATACTCAACTTCTTCGTCGTTTTTTTCAATCCATATACGGTAGTTGAAAATTCTTTGACCGATAGCGCCCTTCATAGGATCTGTGCCCAATGAGGCTGTATACGTGTTATAGCTGCCGCCGATTCTTGAGCCACCGATAAGCCAGGACATAAGGGGCACAAAAGCTTCTCTGTTTTCCATTATTCATTCATCCTTTAGTTTTGATAACAGTATAATATCAAATATTATGCCTTTTGTAAATGCTTTTCTATTAAATCGGCCGCAATGTCAGCCATTGCCTGATTATAATATGACCTTACAAAGCCTACAGGCAAAAGAAATACACAGGAGAAAAACCATGGTATAAACGAGAGCTTTCGCCTAAATACTTTTTTGCGGTTTTCCCTCATACAACGGTATGAAAAAAGAAGAATACCCTTAAGACTTTTAAAGCTACCTGTTATAAAGCAATACCTGGCAGGAAACAGAAAGGAATTAAGTCTGAAAAAGAAAGCAATACCGTGAATTAAAAGAGCTATACAAAGAATAAGCATAATTTTAAAAGCTGCAAAGGACATACCTCCCCTTACAGTTATATTGTGAAGCGTTATAAAAGCAATAATAAAAGGAAAAACAGAAAAAAGCGCAACCGTAAGCTTCACGAAATAAAAGGACAGATAAAAACGAATAAGCCTTACTGCCCTTTTTACACCGAAATAATAAAACACATCTCTTCCGTCGGAATAATAGCCCGCCGCCTTTTTAAGATAGTATCTGTCAGAGCCGCTGCGAAATGCACACAGTAAAAACAATATAATCAAACCTGTCACCTCTTATCTTGCTTTAATGAAAAGTATTGACAGTTAAAAATAAAAATAACCCTTACGGAAATCCGTAAGGGTTGAATTTTACATTGAAACCTCTGTTTCGTAGTTATATCTTGTTCCTGTACTGTTTTTAAGGAAGCCTTCGGGAATTGTAAAGGATACCGAGCCGCCGAACTCAAGCACGTCATACTTGGAAACATTTACAAAAACATACTGATTTCCGTCACCGTCAACACTTGATGAAATCTGAAGTGTACCGGGCTTTTCAGCTTCAACACCGTCAATGTAAATGGGTACTCTCATTGAGTTTGATTTGATTTTACCCCAGCCCTCACTGTCAATAGCTGCGCAGAAATTGCCGTCACCGTCAAGCCAGGTGCTGTTAATAACTGCCTGCTTGCCTTCTGCCTTAACCTCGCCGTTTGATTCTTTATCACCCTCAGTTGTTTTATACTCATCCTTTTTTGTACTGTCTGAAGCAATAGTGCTCCATACTGTTGTTTTTGCTGCTGAGGTTACAGCAGACACGGATGGGGTTACTGCTCCGCCGTCATTTGTAGGATATGTAATATTGTCATACATATTGGAAACTGCTGAGCCGGTTATATTCTGTACAGAGGTTGTAGTTGAATCGGGGGCAGGATTGAATCTTGTGGTTGTGTACCAGGGTGCCTGCTTGCTCTGGTTGGTAGTGAGCACATAGGTTGCACCTGTTGTGCTTGGAGCAGTCGTGGTAGTTGATTCCGTTGTTGCTGATGTATCGGATGTCGAAAGGGGTTCTGATGTTTCGTCACCGTTATCCTTACAGGATGTAAAGAGAACAACAATTGCAGTAATAGTAAGAATAAGTGCAATTATTTTTCGCAACCAAAACGCCTCCTTTATTTAAAATTTACATTCAAGTTATTATACAACCCCAGTGACCGAATGTCAAATGATTTTGCTTTATTTAACAAATAATTGAGAATTATTTTTGATATAAACGGCGCTTTTCTGTTTTATCTCTGTGTAAATGCCGTTTTCCTCAACGTATTTCTGCAAGCTGTCAATCTGCTTCAGGTCAAGAGATGTTACATCATCCTCTTCGTCAAACATTTTTCTTATGCCTTCAATTTTATCGGCAAAGTCATTCATACCGATAAGCTCAAGGGCTGATGTGATTTCTTTTCTGAGAATATTGCCGTTCTGTCTGAAAAATTCGTCTATGCTTTCATCCTGCACAAAAACATCAAGGATATAAGCATAACGCTTCGGCTCTGACATAAGGGAAAACTCTTTTTCCATATCCTCCTGCTTTTGCAGAAAAAGCTGATAAGAAAGGGCTACGCCCTCAAGGGTTTCTTCACTGTCACTTTTTTCAATTGCTTCCTGTGTAAGGGGCACAAATCTTGACTTAAGCTCGGTAAGACGCTTGATTTCCGCCTCCTGCTTACGGTAGGCTGCCCTGTATGAGTTATTGGATTTGCCTGCAAAGTAAAATATCACTGCTGCAATAATACAGACAACAACAAAAATTACTGCAAGGTACCAATATTCTTTAAACCATTCAACCACAGTTATTCCTCCTGCAATGCCTTATAAAGGTCACCTTTTTTTATACCTGTTTCTTTTGCGGCCTGCTTGGCAGCCATACTGACACTCATTCCCTGTGACAGATAGGCTCTTGCAAGGCTCAAGGCGTCCTCAAGGGTTATCTCCTCTTTTTCTTGCTTCTTGCCCTCAATAACAAGCACAAATTCACCCTTTGGTGATTCGTTATCGTATTTTTCAATTGCCGCTTCAAGGGTTGTACGTATTACCTCTTCGTGAATTTTAGTAATTTCTCTTACAAGGGCGATTCTTCTGTCACCCAAGGCCTTATATAAATCCTTAAGGGTAGCGTGTAGCTTATGGGGTGCCTCGTAAAAAACAAGGGTACGCTTTTCATCCTTTATATCCTCAAGGTGCTCTCTGCGGCTTACCTTATTCATACTCAGAAAGCCCTCAAAGGTAAAGCGGCTCACGGGAAGTCCCGAAAGAGCAAGTGCAGAAACAAATGCCGTAGGACCGGGAACAACGTTTACTGTTACTCCCCTTTCGTGGCAAAGAGCTACGAGATCCTCACCCGGGTCAGATACTGCAGGCATACCTGCGTCAGTAACAAGGGCACAGCTTTCACCTGAAAGTATGCGTGAAACTATTATCTCACCCTTTTCTCTGCGGTTATGCTCAAAATAACTGATGAGCGGCTTTTTAATTTCAAAGTGATTTAGCAGCTTAAGGCTGACTCTGGTATCCTCGGCGGCAATAAAATCAACACTCGCAAGTGTATCTACCGCCCTTGGTGACATATCACCGAGGTTGCCTATCGGCGTGCCTACTATATATAAAATTCCTGCCATAAAAAGCTCCCTTACTGATTACTGCACTGTTATTGATGTCCGTCCATATAATCACCGAACATGCTTCTGAATTCATCGGTGGGATTACCGTTTTCGTCCTTCATTACAAGCTCCTTCATTACGGTAACTCCGCTTTTTCCGCCACGCTTACCTTCAACAAGAACAAGCCACGGAGCTTTTCCCTGCCTTTCAACGACAAAGCGGATTTTCTTACACTCCAGAGAATTGGCTCGCAGTGAAACAATTATATCGCAAAGTCTTTCGGGGCGGTGGCACATACAGAATCTTCCGCCGTATTTAAGAAGCTGTGCGGCTGCCCTTACTGCATCATCAACGGTACAGGTTACCTCGTGGCGGGCAATTCGTTCAGCCTCGCTGATGCTTTCTATACCTGTACCCACCGGCTTATACGGAGGGTTCATTGTTACAAGGTCAAAGCTTGCCGCGGGAAGGTGCTCCTTTATATTGCGAAGATCGCAGTTAAAAGGCTTTATTCTTCCGCTGATGCTATTGAGCTCAATGGATTTTTCAAGCTGTGAAATAGCCTTAGGCTGGATGTCAACGGCATAAATCTCCTTTGTTTCACCCTTACACCAGATGAGAGGTATTATGCCGCAGCCCGTACCCATATCACAGGCAATATCCTTTCTTTTAACAGAAGCAAAATTAGCAAGTAAAATTGCATCCGTACCAAAGGTATGACTTGGTGAAACAATTATTTGCATATTATTGCCCAAAGGCTCTTTTTTTTCATCCTGCAAAAGAATAGGCATTGCTTTTCTCCTTTTAATCCTGCTGTTTTTTATAGAGTCTGTGACACAATATAATAATAAACACAAGCTTAATAACCGAAATAATAAAGGTTGATGTGTTAACAAAAATCACGCTGAACAAAGTATTAAGCCAATGGTCGCTTTCCTGTGCAAATATGTTTGATATTGTACTGTTTACAAATGAGAGGCACTCTGAAGCGTACTCGGCAAGACAGATTATGCCGATAAGCTTTAATGTTACCCTTTTACTGCGGGCAAAATACCATGCCAGCGCTAAGCACAGACCGTAGCTTAGCATATCGGCAACTACCTCAATATAATAGCTTACCCAAAGATATTCATCCGGCAAGGTAACGATAACTGAAATCAGACCTGCACGTGACAGCTTTGCTGCAAGTATTTCTGCACCTACAACAATTGCAACAATGATGAATACATTGAAGCGCTTTGAAAGGATTTTTGTTCTGATGCTTTTATAAGCCGAAGGATTTTCAACATAATACTCATTGTAGCCTGTGTAGTCATCCGGATTTTCCTTATCAAAATATATGAAAAGCAATATTGAAATAATTGCATTTGAGGCGCTATAAATTATCTGCTGAATGAGTACAAGATTTATGTCTGCAGTTTCGGGAACGAAGTAAGGTGTGCTCAGCAGCGCTGAAACAAGAAAAGAAAGAAACGATGCTACTATAGTCGAAATACAGAATGCCATCGGAAAGCGAAGCATCTGCACCTTATCCTTTTTATAGGCAACAAAGCCTAAGCCGAAAAAGGCAACAAGCGTGATAAGGGTAACTGCGGAGTCTATTGCAGGTATTATATAGTCATAGGTTGTTACACTGTCAAGAAATCCGCTTTCCTGCGGTATGAAATCTCCTGCATATAATTGCAACATTGATACCGCAAAGAATACTAAATAAGCCAGGACAAACAAAAGCATACGCTTCGGAAAAGTCATTTCATCAAAGAATTTTTTAAAGAAATCCTTTATTAAAGCCTTCATTTGTCACGCCTCCCTTCTTTTAAGCTTTGCTTGCTGTTAAATGATATTATATGGTTTAATTTTGAATTACAAGACAAAAAACCACAGAATCAGACAATTATACTTTATAACTTATATAATTTATCACATTTTGCGTCAAAAATCAACACATACACTCTTTTTTTATTGGTTGTATGTCGATGTTTGTAACATCTTGTCAAAGTGTATATTTGTCACTTGTAAACTGTAGGAATTTCTGCAATTTTATGTTTTCAATTTTACAGCAAAGCCCATTAAACCCTTTATTTATTAGATATTTAAGAAAATATTTTAGATTTTCGACAAAATAATACTTGATTTTTCTTTTAATCGATGCTAATATGTGTATGTGGTAAATATTCACATTGAAAGGAGTTTTTTCTCAAATGAACAAGCAAAAAAGAATTATTATGACACAAGACGGCACGGAATCTTCGACACACTGTGCAAATTTTCTGTCTTCATACGGCTACAATGTAAAATCTATACCGAAGGACGGTAATTTACTTATTGAAGAAATTAAAAAGGAGCAGCCTGACGTTGTACTCATGGACGTATTCATGGCAAAGCTAGATGCGTTGGGTGTGCTTATGAAGCTCAAGGAGCTTAAGGCTGACAAGCGCCCTGCTATCGCCCTTATGTCATCGGTAGACAATCCTCACTTTGAGCAGGAGCTTCTCAACGAAGGTGCTGACTATTATTTTCTGCGACCCTTTGAGCTTAACGCTCTTGCCGGAATGATAAACAAGCTTTGTGATTGGAACGCAAGCAGACAGGAAATACCTGCCGTCGGTAAGGAGGACCAGCTTGAAAAGATTATATCCTCTATTATGCGTCAGATCGGTGTACCTGCTCACATCAAGGGCTACGAATATCTAAGACAGGCAATTGTACTTACGGTAAAGGATCCTAGCCTTATGCATGCCGTTACAAAATCCCTTTACCCTACTGTTGCAAAAACAAATGCAACAACCTCTTCAAGGGTTGAAAGAGCAATCCGCCACGCTATTGAAGTGGCCTGGGACAGAGGCGATGTTGATGTACTCTCCTC
>JBGVGP010000041.1:0-4347 GCA_045121735.1 Acutalibacteraceae bacterium | reverse complement strand
TTCTGCGGTCAACAAGGGAAAGGAAGCCCATATCTTCGATAACCCTGAAGCTGTAGGTTTCTTTGGTGCTATCCCCAAACTCCACAGTCAAGGAAGCTAAATCCGAAGCCTTTTTCATTTTCTTTATGACAGTTTTTTTATCTTCGCCAAGCTTTAAAGCTTCAAACAATTCTATAACCTTATCCGTGTCGTCCTTTTTCGTATAATAATCATATTCCTCTATGATTTTTTTATATCTGACTTTGCCGCTTTTAGACGGATAAAGGATTATACATTCATTAAAATACGATATGTAATCTCCGACGGGCTTCGTATAAACAATTTCACCCTCTTGCTTTGAGATATACTCCTGAAGCTCATCCGACAAAATTGTCAATTTCTCTCCATCACTTATGTGCTTATCAAGCTCTGTGTGCGGTATGAAGCCCCCATTCCTCAACAGCTCATCTGCTTGGGTAAAATCCGTGTCGCCGGTTATGCTGTCAAATAGTCTGCCTGTTTGGTCATTCTTTAACGGCTCAACTATCTGTTCATTAACAAGATCCGCAACACCCGAATAGTTAAAATATTCAGAAACGGGAGTGTTACAGATATACCACCCAACCGTACAGATAACAGCAAAGAAGAGAACATAAATGCATAGAAGCCTACGAAATGTGATTTTCCAGCACCTGCTTTCTGCCTTGCCTTTTTTCAGCTTAAAATATAACAGAAAGCTTAAAATACATACAGGCACGGAAATAATCAACGACAGATAACCATCTCCGAAATAATAACCTTCATCACCGAAAAGCAAATCATTAAACGCTTCTGTCAACAAAAAAGCAAAGGGGTAATAAACCGAATTTGCAAAAACAGTAAGTAAAGACATTATGATATTGGCAAAGCCTGTTGCTATAAGCTTTTTTGGTTGATTATGCATATAAGCATAATGAATTATAAAAAAGGTAAAGCAGACAAAGCATGCACTGACCATAAGGCTTTCAAAAGAAAGATACATAATATTGCGCTGAACAAAAATCCAGGCGATTGCACCGCCAAAGCCTAAAATCACCGCTGACAAATCTACAAGTAAACTTGAAACAAACAACAAAACACCTCTAAGTGCACTGTCATTATAAAGTGACTCAAACTCTACCTTAACCGCTTCGCCCTCACCCATTTGCTCAACGGCTTTTTCAAAGGCGGCATCCTCGTCGTAGCCTATTTCCATATAAAAATCTGCTCTGTCATAAATATGACACTCTATTTCCGCACGAAGGCGTGCTTTTGTAGCTTCGGATACCTTTTTCGGAATGACACTTTCAAGGTAATCTTCAACTATTTTACGTTGCGGCATTAGCAACACCCCCGATAACCTTGCTGACAGCGCCTGAATATGCAATCCATTCCTGCTTATTCTGATTAAGCGCTCTGATACCCTTTTTGGTTATACGGTAATATTTCCTTCTGCGCTCGCCCTCGTTTCCCTCCCAGTAGGATTCAACATATCCATCCTTTTCAAAGGCGTGAAGAATAGGATAGAGAGTTCCCTCTTTAAGTGAAAAAACAAATTCGGAGCGCATTTCAATTTCTTTGATTATTCTGTAGCCGTACATATCACCCTTTTCAAGCACGGAAAGAACAAGCAATGCCGAGCTTCCTTTGGTGAGCTCTTTTTTAATGTTCATATTTTCACCTCTTTCTTTACAACAGAACACTATACCTCGGTGTTCTATACATAGAGTAGCATAGTATTATCCTTTTGTCAAGGATAAATTGCATATAAAAAATCCGCACACGGTTGTGTGCGGATTTTCGGGTTAAATTATCTTACTCTGCCTTTGCGTCAGCGTTACGCTTTGCGTTAAGCTCTGTCATAATTTCCTTATGCTTTGCATTGGTGATTTCATAATTTTTCATAGGAATGCATGAAAGAAGACATGTAACTGCAGCGGGAATTGAAACGAGGAAGAACATACCGAAGCGGTAGGGCTCAAACTCGGGAGCAGTTGCAAACATATAGTCGCTTGCAGGTGAAGCGGCAAGCGCTTCGTTACAGGCGGCAACATTGTCACCGCTGAAGCCTACTGCTGCAAAAACAATACCCTGAATGAAGGATGAAAGACCTGCACCGAGCTTTGTGATAAAGGACTGACCTGAGAAGAATACACCGTCGGGACGGTAGCCTGTTCTGTGCTCGTCGTAGTCAACACAGTCGGCAATCATAATTGACTGAATAACCATTGATGCACCCATTGCGGCACCTGCAACAGCAAAGAGTATTGCAAGAATTACCATCCAGAAGGGCTTGTAAAGGCCTGTGCCGTCAATAAGATAGCAGACAAACACACCTGCAAAGGGAATTGCACCGATAATATTGCAAAGATTATAAACCTTCTGCTTTTCAAACTTTTCACAAAGCTTGGGAGTAAGTGCCATTGCGCCGAACTGACCGATGAAAAGTCCGCCGCCGAGGCAAATCATCTGAAGCACATAGCCCTGACCGTCGCCACCGTTATCACCGAAGTAATAAGAAAGAAGGGTCATTGCAACGATTGAGAGAATCTGCATAGGAGCCTTGATAACACCTGAAATGAGAAGTCTTCTGAAAGGCATACAGCCCCACATAATTTTAACGTTATCAATAAAGCCCTTTGCCTCGTCTGAGGGCTGCTTAACTCTTTCCTTAGCGTAGCAGGCGCACTGGAAAAGAAGTGTACCCACAAGAGTCATTATACCACAAACAACAATGAAGCCCATCTGTGTACCCTTTTTCTGACCCATTGTTTCGGCAAAGCCGGCACCGACGCTCTGTGAAATAGGCATAACGGTAAGAAGCACTGCACCGCCACCGATACCTGCAATAATTCTTGCAAGGCCGAGAAGCTTTTCTCTGTCCTTTGCACTTTCAGTCATAAGTGATGTAATACCCCAGATAGGAATGTCACCTGCAGTATAGGTCATACCCCAAAGGATATAGGAAATACCTGCCCAGGCAATAATAAGTGCGTTTTTAGCAAAGGAATTGTCACCCGAATACTGACCGTTAACAAAGGTAAGGAAGGTTGTAACCATTACAATACCGGGAACAAAGAAAAGATAGGGACGGCATTTACCGTACTTGCTTCTTGTTCTGTCAACGATTGTACCCATCATCGGGTCGTTGATTGCGTCCCACACACGGGCAACGCCCATGATAACGCTGATTGCCATTGCAGGGATGAAGATAACACTCTGAAAATAGAATGTCATACCTGTAGCGATAATATTGTAAATCACATTCTGACCCATAAGGCCCAAGAGATACATATTACGCTCTTTTGAAGTATAAGTGTTCATATATTCCTCCTGTTTTTAAGGTGACAAAAGCCACCGTATTTCCATAATTTTAACCGGCTTAAAGCTTTGAATATTTTTCTATCCAGGCATCAACCCCGGCCTTGCTGTATTCCTCGGGCATCTCTGCCGCTACGGCATCAATTGACGGAATTGACTTGAGATTATTTACCAGCGGAGGAAGAAGTCCTACAAGAGGAAGTCCGACCGCCGCAAGATGAAGAATAAACTGAGGTGTAATATTTATACCGCTGCCGAAATCAAGCATTTCTTCAGTAAGAATCTTTTTCTCAAGGAAATAATCGATATTTTTAGCCTTACAGCTGGTAAAGAAGTTTTTAAGAATATCAATCATTACAAGTCCTTTGCCGAGAGTCTGAAAGTATTCATACTGATATTTCCAGAGATTTGCTATTGAAAAGGCATCATTCTGCGCTTCAATGATTTTATCGGCAAGAATTTTACCTGCATTCATACTTAAAACAATACCGCTGCCGTTAAGAGGAACTGTCATACCTGCGCTGTCTCCTACAAGAGCGTATCCGTCAGCAACAAGCAAGGGCAGCATTTTACTCAGGGGTATAATGCCTCTTTGTCCGCCACGAAGTATTTTTTCACCTATAAAGGGATACCTTGACCTGTATTCAGCAACAGTTGCTTCTATTTCCTCATCGGTAAGCTCCCCTGCTGAGCCGAATTTACCTACAAGAATATCGGTGCTGTCCTTTTCGGTAATCAGCCAGTCAATACCCGGCTTTCCGTTATGGAAGAAGCTGACAAGGTAAGGCGGATCAATAAGCTCACCGGTAAGATTTTCAAGGTATACTCTGTAAACATGAAAGGCCTCCTTTGCTTCAAAGCTGTTTTTTATACCGAAGCAAGGAGGAAGACTTTTTCTGACAGGTGAATTCATACCGCAGGCATCGATTATCATATCTGCTTTTTCTTCAGCAAGCACCCCGTCCTTTTCTACGGTTATGCCTGCAATTTTCATTTCATCAAGAACTGCACCCTTAATGCTGTAGCCAA
>JBGVGP010000040.1:0-8427 GCA_045121735.1 Acutalibacteraceae bacterium | reverse complement strand
TTTTTCAATAGAAAAGAATCAATTTATTAAGGACGGTGAGCCTGTTAAGCTTATTTCAGGTGCTGTTCATTATTTCCGTAATATGCCCGATACCTGGGAGGATATTTTTAACAAAATGAAGGCAATGGGCTGTAACTGCGTTGAAACCTATTGCGCTTGGAATATGCATGAAAAGAAGCCCGGTGAATATGATTTCACAGGTAATCTCAATATTGCAAAATTCATTGAAACGGCACAGAAGTGCGACCTTATGGTTATTGTCCGTCCCGGTCCCTACATCTGCGCTGAATGGGAATTCGGCGGTCTGCCCTGGTGGATTCAGTGTGACGAAAATATGGAAATACGTTGCAGTAACGAAATTTATATAAAGCATTTTGACCGTTATCTTGATAAAATGTGTGAGCAAATTAAGCCTTATCTTACAACAAACGGCGGTAACATTATTATGCTTCAGTGTGAAAACGAATACGGCTACTACGGTGACGACAGAAAATATCTTGCTTACCTTAAGGATGGCTATGAAAGACGCGGAATTGATGTTCCGCTTTTCACCTCTGACGGAACAAGCAAGGATAATATTCTCGACGGAAGTATTGACGGTTGCCTTTCAACCCTCAATTTCGGCAGCCGTGTTGAAGAAAACTTCAAGGCTCACGATGAGCTCTATCCTGACAGCCCCAAAATGTGTATGGAAATGTGGAACGGCTGGTTTGACGCCTGGGGTGACGAAAAGCATCACACAACCTCTGCAGAGGATTATGCAAAGGTTGTTGACGATATGCTGACAAAGGGTAGTCTTAATATGTATATGTTTATCGGCGGAACTAATTTTGGTTTTACAAGCGGTGCTAACCACTATGAAAGATTTGCTCCCGATGTAACAAGCTACGACTATGATGCTATGCTCACCGAATGCGGTGACGTTACAAAAAAATACTACGCTGTACGTGAGGTTATTCAGAAGCATACACCTAAAGAGCTTCCCGAGGTACCTGCCAACAGAGAGAAAAAGGCTTACGGCAAATTCGCTCTTACAGAAAAATGCGGATTCTTTGATGCACTCCCCTCTCTTTCATCACCCATTCACTCCGATGTCCCCAAGTGCATGGAGCATTACGGCATAGGCTACGGCTTTATTGCTTACAGAACAAGACTTAACCGCGATTATGAAAACGTAAAGCTCACCTTTGCCGAGCTTGGTGACAGAGCACAGATTTACATAAACAAAGACCTTGCAGGTATTGTTTACATCAATGACAGCCTCGAAATCGAAATAAGTGCAAAAGAGGGAGACTATCTCACCGTTCTTTGTGAAAATATGGGCAGAGCAAACTTTGGCCCTAAAATGATGCGCAAAAAGGGTATTTCCGGCAGATGCCTGCTCGGCGGTAAAATTCACTTTAACTGGGAAGTATATCCCCTGCCTATGGATAACCTTGACCTTATCAGCTTCGGCAACTGTGATGCAGAAGAAAAATCTGTCTTCTACAAGGGTATTGTAAATATTGAGGGTACACCTAAGGATACCTTCCTTAAGCTTGACAGCTTTACAAAGGGCTTTGTTGTGCTCAACGGCTTTAATCTTGGCAGATATTGGGACATAGGTCCGCAGAAAACACTTTATGTACCTGCAAGCGTGCTTAAAGAGGGAAAAAACGAGCTGATTGTTTTTGAAAGTGACGGCATCAAGGGTGACGCTGTTATTGAATTTGTTGATGTACCTGAATTAGGTTAAAGAAGAAAAGAGGATGAAAATGCCCACATCAAAACATCGGATTGCACTTTCTGTAATCTTAGACTTAATTTTTGCTGCAGTCTGTATTTGGTTTCATAACTATATTATAGGTACGGGTATTTTTTCTTTATTTTCTGTTATATACAGTTTTTCTTGCTCTTTCGTTATTACATATTCAACTTTTTTAATCATAAAAAAGACGGTTTTAAAAAATATTTTTTAAAGAAAGATTTTCTCCTTGTATTTTCTATTATTACAATTGCTTTATTTGCTTTGTATAAGCCATTTATGTTAATACTTTTTATTTTTAAAGGTTGATATAAAATTTTAAGAGGACGTTTAATCGTCCTCTTTTTCTTGCCATGCACACGCCGTAACTTTACTTTTTATCCCATTAACCAATATATAAAGCCATACAAGGCCGCGCTTGAACAGCCGAAAACGATAACCGGTCCCGCAATGGAAAACATCTGTGCAGCCGTACCGAGTATGCGCCCCTCGGCCTGAAACTCAAGCGCTGTTGCAACAATAGAATTTGCAAAGCCGGAAATAGGCACAGCAGTACCTGCACCTGCATGCTTTGCAATTACATCAAACACACCTATGCCTGTAAGCAGAGCGGTTATTACAATAATTATTATCATTGCAGCACTGCGGCTACTTTTCTCTTCAAGACCCATATTTTTAAACACAGAAAACAAAACCTCGGCAAAAGCACATATAATACCACCGAAGACAAATGCCTTTATACAATCAAATAAAGCAGGTGAATTCGGAGAAGCTTTTTTTGTCATTTCGGCATATTCTTTTTTTGAAACAGACAATACAATCAACCCTTTAATTTGTAATAGTTATATCTTTAACTGAACAAGCTTAAATATACCTTCTTTTGTTGACAAAGAGATGCAAAAAAGTTAAAATGTATATATAAATTATTTTTATAAGGAGAAAATATTATGGCACTTTTCAAGCCTTTCAAAGCGGTAAGACCTCTTTCAGAACATGCACAGATGGTTGCTGCTCTTCCCTATGACGTTATGAACAGTAAGGAAGCAGCAGAAATGGTAAGAGGGAATCCGCTTTCATTTCTTCATGTAGACAAGGCAGAAATTGACCTGCCCGAAGGAACCGACATATACAGTGAAAAGGTATACCTTAAGGCGAAGGAAAACCTTAAGAATCTTGAAAAAAATAATATCTGCAAGCAGGATGCTACCCCTTGCTTCTACATCTACCGTCAGATTATGAACGGCAGAAGCCAGACAGGTATTGTAGGCTGTGCTTCAATTGACGATTATATCAACGGCATAATCAAAAAGCACGAGTTTACACGTGCAGACAAGGAGGCTGACCGTATACGTCACGTTGACTACTGTGATGCAAATACAGGTCCTATCTTCCTCACTTACCGCAGTAATGACACCGTTTCAAATATTATCAGCACCTGGAAGACAAGCCGTAAGCCCGTTTACGATTTTGTTACCGAAGACGGCATCGGCAACACAGTGTGGGTAATTGATGACGAGGATATAAACGCACAGCTCAGTGAGGCTTTTGCAAAAACCGAATACCTCTACATTGCTGACGGTCACCACCGTTGTGCTTCAGCTGTAAAGGTCGGTCTCAAGCGTCGTGAGGAGCACCCCGACTACGACGGTACTGAAGAGTTCAATTTCTTCCTTGCAGTTTCATTCCCTGCTGATGAGCTTGAAATCATGGACTACAACCGTGTTATGAAGGACCTCGGTGGCAAATCAAAGGAAGACTTCCTTGCTGCAATGAGTGAAAAATTTGAAATTGAAAAGATAGGCACAGAGGCTTACAAGCCTGCTGCACGCCACACCTTTGGAATGTACCTTGATAAAATGTGGTACAAGCTTACAGCAAAGGAAGGCACTTACCCCGAAAATGATCCCGTTGGCTCGCTTGACGTTTCGATTCTGCAGAACAACTGCATTACTCCTGTTTTCGGTATCGACGACCCGAGAACCGACAAAAGAATTGATTTCATCGGTGGCATCAGAGGTCTCGGTGAGCTTGAAAGACGCTGCCGTGAGGATATGGTTGTTGCTTTTTCAATGTATCCCACTTCACTTGAAGAGCTTATGGCAATTGCAGATGCAGGTGAGGTAATGCCTCCCAAATCAACATGGTTTGAGCCCAAGCTTTTAAGTGGTCTTTTCATCCATAAGTTAAAATAAAATTCAGAAGGATTTATCCAATGACAGAAAAGCTATATTATCGTGATGCTTATATTCACGAGTTCGAATGTAAAGTTACAGACCTTTACACAGATGACACCTACATTTATGTAGAAACAGATAAAACTGCCTTCTTCCCCGAGGGCGGCGGACAAACTTCGGACCGTGGCTGGCTGAATGGGGCTTATGTGGAAAACGTACAAATAGTAGACGGTAAAATACTTCACTTTGTTGAAAAAAGTGAGGAAAACGTTAAAAAACTACAGAATTCCACAATTATACAGGGGAAAATAGACTCAAAAAAGCGTTTTTCCGATATGCAGCAGCATTCAGGTGAGCATATTTTTTCAGGAATTGTTAATAAGCTATACGGCTACAACAATGTCGGCTTTCATTTAGGTAGTGAAATTGTTACCCTTGACTTTAACGGTGTACTTACCGAGGAAGATATCTGTAAAGTAGAAAACCTTGTCAACGAAGCTATATGGAAAAACCTTGAAATAAGAGTTCTCTACCCTACTGACGAAGAGCTGAAAACCATCTCCTACCGCAGTAAAATTGAAATTGAAGGACAGGTAAGAATTGTTGAAATAGACGGCGTTGACGTTTGCGCCTGCTGTGCTCCCCACGTAAAAAGAACGGGTGAAATCGGAATTGTCGAGGTAGTCAATTTCGAAAAATATAAGGGCGGAACAAGAGTTTCAATTCTTTGCGGAGAAAGAGCGCTCAAGGATATACGTCACAAGCTTAACGAAAACAGAAGGGTTTCCGTAATCACCAAAGCAAAGCAGAGTGAAACCTCCTGTGCTGTTGAGAGGCTTTTGAAGGAAAAGGAACGCCTTGAATTTGAGCTTGTGGGTGCTAACCGTGAAATACTTTTTTCAAAAGCAAAGGACATTGAGCAAGGCGAAAGAATCATCATTTTTGATAAAAAGCTTGACGGTAAGCTTCTTACAGAATTCACTGAAGCAATTAAAGATAAGGCTGATGCTTTATGCGCCTGTTTTTGCGGTGAAAACGGCTTTTACCGCTATTGCATTGCAAGTAAGACAGTTGACCTTCCATCCCTTGCCAAAGAGCTTAACAGCACTTTTAACGGCAAAGGCGGCGGCAGGGGCGAAATGATTCAGGGAAGTATTACCGGCAACGAAGAAGAAATCAGAAATTTTCTTGATAAAATCAATCTGTAAAAACAAAGGAGAGATAATATGAAACTTTACATCAAGCAAAAGGTGTTTTCATTCAAGGATAAGTTCTATGTAAAGGATGAGTTCGGCAATGACAGATACTATGTTGAAGGAGAGCTTTTCTCACTCGGGAAGAAGCTTCACATTTATGATATGAACAACAACGAGCTTGCTCTTGTTCAGCAAAAGCTTTTAAGCTTTCTTCCTCGTTTCTTTGTTTTTACAAACGGAATT
The DNA here is from genome assembly GCA_045121735.1 of Acutalibacteraceae bacterium. GTDB lineage: Bacteria > Bacillota > Clostridia > Oscillospirales > Acutalibacteraceae > UBA6857. The sequence goes on along the minus strand of JBGVGP010000040.1, from coordinate 3,070 downwards.
CAGCGTGCTGAAATTGTTAAGGAGTTCACTCTTTTCAAAAACAAGTACCGCATTGACGGACTTGGCTGGGAGGTTAACGGCAACTTTATGGATCACGATTATGAAATCACCCAGCACGGCAGACACCTTGTAACTATTCAAAAGGAATGGTTCACCTGGGGTGATTCATATTCAATAAACATTGCCGATACAGCCGATGAGGTTGTTGCACTTTCTGTTGTGCTTGCTATTGACTGTGTACTTGCTGCACAGCAGGCGGCGGCAGCATCAGCACACAATTAAAGCAACGTCCACCATAAAAATATTAAGCACCGTTAATCAAAACGGTGCTTTTTCTTTATTTATATGTAAGGGATTTCACCACTTACCAACCCTGACAAGCTTTTATAAAAGCTTGTCCAAAACTTTACCTGCTTTTACGGTAAAAGCTTTGCAATCTCTCTTGTTGTAACCTCGTATCCCCTGGCTGAAAGGTGAAGTCCGTCATATGTATACTCATCCTTAAGGTTACCCTTTTCATCAGCAAGCACAGCGGTAAGATCAATGAAAGCTGCGCCGTACTTTTCAGCGAGAGCCTTATACTTTCTGTTAACTTCAAGGATATCCATATTCTTTCTTTTACCTGCCTTACCTTCAGTAACAGGATAAACAGCCTCAAGAATAACCTTACAGTCGGGACATTCCTCTTTGAAAAGCTTAAGTGTGTTTTCCATATTCATAGCGATGAAATCGGGTGTAAAGCCGAACTGAAGGTCATTTGTTCCGATAAGAATTACAACTGCCTCAGGCTTGATGCAAAGAACGTTTTCCTTTGCTCTTCTGTAAAGGCCGAGAGTTGTATCTCCACCGATGCCTCTGTTGTAAAGCTCAAGACCGCTTTTAACAGAATAATCACCGTACCAGTCACTTACATTAAGCATTTCTGTAATTGAGTCACCGAAGAACACAACCTGTCCTTCCTTTGCCTTTGTATTACAGTGGTGTGTAAAGCCGTCACGCAAACGGCATTTCCAATTATCATAATTTGCTTTTTTAAGATTATTTTTCTTAAACATTATTTTCTGCCTGTGGAGCCGAAGCCACCCTCTCCTCTTACAGTATCGTCAAGCTCATCGCTTAAAATGAAATTAGCAGTAACAAAGGGAGCAATTACCATCTGTGCAACTCTCTCACCTGCTTCAACAGTCTGTGCTGCCTTGCCGTGGTTATGAAGAGCAACCATAACCTCTCCGCGGTAGTCAGCATCAACAACACCAACCTTATTAGCAGGAGCGAGTCCCCTTTTACTTGCAAGGCCGCTTCTTGCATAGATGAGACCTGCAAAGCCGACAGGAATAGAAAGAGCAATACCTGTGGGAATAAGCTTAGTTTCACCGGCTTCAATAGTAACAGCCTCATCAAGACAAGCGTAAAGGTCAGCACCTGCGGCAAACTCACTGCCATAAGTTGGAATAATCGCATTGTCACGAAGCTTTTTAATCTTTACATCATACTGCATTTGTGTCACCCTCCCAGAGAATAATTCTATTTTCCTGCATAGATTTTTTCACATCGATTATGCGCTGATTTTCAGAGCCCTTAAAGCGAAGCTTAAGGTTTTTCTTTTCCTCAACGAATTTTCCGTCCACAAGAATGTCAATGCAGGAAAGCATTCTGTCGGTAATCATTTTATCACAAAGTCTGCCTGAAAGCAAATCCTTTTCAAAGTCGTAGCCCGTATAGCACCAGATTGTCTTTTCGGGAAACTTTTCCTTTATTTTAGGGAGAAAACCACAAAGTACAGCCTGATTCTTAGGCTCAAAGGGCTCACCGCCAAGAAGTGAAAATCCCTTGATATAATCAGGTGAAAGAGCCTCCAGGATTCTGTTTTCTTCCTTTTCGGTAAAAGCTTCACCGTAATTGAAATCCCAGGCTTCCTCATTAAAGCAACCCTTGCAGCGATGTGTACAGCCGGAAACGAAAAGGGATACTCTAACTCCCGGGCCGTTTGCAACATCAAAGGGCTTTATAGTAGCGTAGTTCATAGATTCACCTCGTAGGGCCAAGGGCCAAGGGCCGAGGGCCGAGTTATAAAAATGCCCCTTCCAACAACGGAAGAGGCACCGTAAACAGCTAAAGCTTACAGATGTAAAACTCTTGCCTTAATCTCTTTTGTCTTACCAACGTTCCAGAAGTTTTCACCGAGATAACCGCAGGTTCTTCTTGTAACGTTCATTTTACGCTGATCCTTGTTACCGCAGGAAGGACATTCCCATTCAAGATCATCATTGATTTTGATTTCACCGTCATAGCCGCAGCAGTGACAGTAGTCACTCTTTGTATTGAATTCAGCATACTGAATGTTATCATAGATAAACTTTACAAGCTCCTCGAGTGCTTCGAGGTTGTGGCGCATATTGGGAATTTCAACATAAGAAATCGCACCGCCTGAAGAAATTGTCTGGAACTGACTTTCGAAAATGAATTTCTGGAAAGCATCAATATCCTCACGAACGTCAACGTGATATGAGTTAGTGTAGTAGCCCTTATCAGTAACATCCTCAATTGTGCCGAAGCGCTTTTTGTCAACACGTGCAAAGCGATAGCAAAGGCTTTCTGCAGGTGTTCCGTAAAGACCGAAGCCGAGACCTGTCTCCTTCTTCCACTTTTCACAATGCTCACGAAGGCTCTTCATAACCTTAAGGGCAAATTCAGTGCCCTCGGGCTCTGTGTGGCTTACACCCTTAACAAGCTTTGTAAGCTCATAAAGACCGATGTAACCGAGAGAAATTGTGCTATAGCCGTCGTGGAGGAACTTTTCGATGCTCTCGCCCTTCTCAAGTCTTGCAATCGCACCGTAACGCCAATGCACGGGGCTTGTGTCAGCAATAACCTTATGAAGTGCTTCGTGGCGGCACATAAGAGCCTCAAAGCAAAGAGCAAGTCTGTCTTCAAGAAGCTCCCAGAATTTCTCCTCATCACCCTTTGCAAGAAAACCAAGCTGGGGAAGATTAAGAGAAACAACGCCCTGATTGAAGCGACCTTCAAACTTGTAGTTACCGTTTTCATCCTTCCAAGGTGAAAGGAAGCT
>JBGVGP010000039.1:0-5897 GCA_045121735.1 Acutalibacteraceae bacterium | reverse complement strand
ATTTTGTTCGAGAAACAATTACTGCCTTATCTGGCGTCGGCGTAGGAAAACCACTCTTTTTTTCAGCCTGTCACAACAAATAATAAAAAGGAACAGAGTCTGCTTATAATTTGTATCATTTTATATCCGGAGTAGAAAAGACTTGACCTTTGGAATTATTTGTAAGAGCTTTGTAAGAGGCTTTGTGGTATTATTATAATGATGAAAAATATTCTGTCGGCAGAGAAATTTATTTAAAGTATTTGCCTTGATTAGACGTAATGTGATACAATAAAAACACATAACATAAAGGAGATAAACGATGCCCGGACAAATGAAGATAAAAAAGGATAAGCAAACCTTTATATTTGCTTCAGTTATACTGTTTTTTGTGCTTTTCTTTGCAATGCTTTTCAATGCAGTTATAAATAACTCACAGTCACAGTGGGCAATTGTGCCTGACGTCAGGCTTGTCGGTGAATACAAAATCGGTGACGGTGAATGGAAGCCTATTGTTGCCGGTGAGCATATCTCTGCCACAAAGGGGGATGTCAGCTTAAAGGGTGTGCTTAAAATCTGTAACCCCGAAACTGATGATTTTTTCGGTAACCTTACTGAGGGCTCACTGATGTCTTTTTCCTTAAACCATATAAACCTTTCTTTTACCGAGAACGGTAAGATTACCGAGGTGTTCGACACGGAAAACCCTATAATCGGTGAGGATTTCTGCGGACATATGGGAATGGTAATGGAATACAGCGGTGAAGACGGTTATTTCGAAGCAGTAATCCGTAACTATCATCGCTTCGGAAATGAAACTGCTGTTGATGAGTTCCTTTCCTCAATGAAGCTTTATGCAAGTGATTATTCCGAAAAAATTGCTCTGCGTGCAGGTCAGGGCGAAAGAGTGCTTGCAATAATAATCATTATTTCTGCTTTCATTGCTTTAGGTATAACGATTTTCTCGGCGCTGCTTTACAAGGATATCTTCAGAATCTCCTTCTTCGGCGGCTTACAGATTCTTTCAGCAGGCATTTTCTTCCTTTTCACCTCAGAAGCCTTTTACCTTTGGTTTGACACGGTTATTGCAAATACAATGCTGACGGGTCTTTCCGTAATGATGTACGTCTTGTTTGCTGTATTGCTTATTAAGAGTCTGCTTTCGGAAAAATCGCGTAGAGTGGCAGATGCCGTTATATTGTTATACGGTCTGTTTATAAGTGCGCTTGTCGGTGTTTCTCTTTTCACCAAGGCTTATTTTTACGATATGCTCGGAGTATGGGCTGTCGGTGCCGTCGCTGTTTCTGTAATCTTTATAGTGTTAACTCTGCTTTCAGCAAAAAAGGCATCGGGAAAGCAAAGACTCTTGCTGCTTTTTGTTGCTCTCGGTCTGTTACTGTTTTTAGCTGATATAGCGGCAATATACTTTGCTTTATGGCAGGTAGGTCTTGCATCAAAAATCTTTTTCCTTGCAGGCTTTGTGCTTTCCGTGGTTACCTTCCTTAATGTCGTGCCTAAAAATATAAGGGCGGCAAAAAAGGCGGAGAAGCTTGAAAAAGAAAAAATCACTCTTGATGCCGAGCTTGCCCAAAGCCGTATTTCTACTCTTATGAGTCAGATTCATCCTCATTTTATTTATAACACCTTAGGCAGCATAGAGCAGCTTTGTGAGCTTGACCCGCCAAAGGCAGCAAAGCTTGTTAACGACTTTTCAAAATATCTCAGAGGCAATTTCGGTGAGGTGGACAATCCTAAGCTTATCCGAGTTTCAAAGGAGCTTGAGCACACCGAATATTATATAAGCATAGAAAAGGTGCGCTTCCCTGATATTGAGTTTGATACCGAAATAACCTGCTGCGATTTCAGTATTCCTGCGCTTACCATTCAGCCCATTGTTGAAAATGCTGTCAAGCACGGTATTCTCAAAAGACAAGAGGGCGGCAGAATCAGGGTTAAAACCTATGAAACTGACAGTAGCTATTTCATAAGCGTAAAGGATAACGGTGTCGGCTTTGATGTGACAGAGCTTGAGTATAATAACCATGTAGGCTTAAGAAATATCAAAGGCAGACTTGAAGCAATGTGCGCAGGTATTCTTCACATTGAAAGCATAATCGGTGTAGGCACCAAGATAACAGTTGAAATTCCTAAGGAGGCAGACTGATGATTGCAATAGCAATAGATGATGAACAGCTTATGCTTTATGCGCTCTTAAAGGCAGTAAGAGCATCGGCTGATATAGAAGAGGTTGTAGGCTTTACAAGCTGTGATGAGGCACTTGACTGGGTCGAAATCAATGCTCCCGACATAGCCTTTCTCGATATAAATCTTCGAGGTATAAACGGACTCGGTCTTGCAGAAAGAATTACAGCGCTTCATCCCGACTGCAAAATAGTTTTCTGCACAGGCTATGAGGAGTATGCGGTTTCTGCCTTTAAAATCCACGCTTCGGGTTATCTGCTTAAGCCTATTTCGGCAGAGGATGTACAAAAGGAGCTTGATGTTATCAAGGGCAGAAAAATCGAACGGGGAATTCTCAAGGCAAAATGCTTCGGTCATTTTGATGTTTCCTGCGGCGGTGAAAAGCTTACCTTCAAAAGAACAAAAAGCAAGGAGATGCTTGCTTATCTTATCGACCGTAACGGAGCCGACGTTTCCTCAAAGGAGATTGCAGCCGTGCTCTGGGAGGACGGCACGAAGGAAAACAACAGAAACTATTTCCATCAGCTTCTGTTTGATGTCCGTCAGACTCTTGAAAAAGCCGGCGCAGACGATGTTCTTAAGAAGAACGGCTACCTTTATTCAGTTGATACAACCAAGATTTCCTGTGATTACTACTCCTATCTTAAAACAGGTCAGCCGGAGTTTCAGGGTGAATATATGACACAGTACAGCTGGGCTGATGAAACCTGTGGCTTGTTATGGAGCAAAAGTAACAAATAAACAACAAAAAAAGGCTGATTTTTTATCGGTCTTTTTTTGTTTTTGCTATGAATTTGTAAGCAGTTTGTAATACTTGTTGTGATAAAATATCCTGTCAATAAAAATGGAGGTATAACCTATGAAAAAAGTAATAAGTATTTTATTAGCAGTAATTATGCTCTTTACCATGGTTCCTGCAACAGCTTTTGCTGCAGACGGTATCACAGTAAAGCTTGTAAGCTTTATGCGCGGAGACGTTAACGACCTTCGCTCAAGTGAGCTTTTGGAGGTACAGGTAGAGGGCTACGACGGAAATCCCAGAGAGCTTACTTACAAATGGACCAGCTCACTCGGTACCTATCTCTACATCTACAACTCACACAACATGTACGGTATCAACAACACCTATGGTGAATATGAGATTTATAACACCAAAAACGGTGTCAAACGCAGCAGTAATGTTGAAGAAGACAGATCAGGTGATAAGACATTATCATTAAAAGGCTTTATGTGGGCTTCTGTTTACGGTGCATATACATATAACGGCGGATCTTCTTCTGCACTTAAGGGAGAAGTAAAAGTTGAGGTTTTCGATAAGAACGGCAAAAGCCTCGGCTCAGACTCCTTCTCAAGCTTCAAGGCACACAATCTTGACGGAGACCTCGACAATGTTGTTATCGGTCTTTTTGAAGGTGACAGAAAGAACGCGCTTGACCTTCTTGGTGAAAGCGGTATTGTTCACATTACCTGTAGTGAAAGCAAGGTTTCAAGTGCCGAGATTCTTGAAGGCGATGAACATATAGATATTGAAACTGAAAAAAAGGATAAGAACACTTATAACTACTTTATTAAAGGTGTGAAAGCCGGCACTAACAGCACTAACGGTGATGCTCAGCTTAAGATTAATATAACAAAGAGCTCCTGTAAGTTCCACTATAACACAAGCGGTAATGCTGAGCCGATAGTATATGTTTTCAAAAAGCCTAAAACGGCAACCACAACAACAACGCTTACTCTTGTTGATGATATTGATGAACGCTGTGAATATTTCATTGACGGTAACAAGGGTGAAAAGCAGCCTGACGGTACAATCGTATTCACAGGTCTTACTCCCAATACCTCATATACTGTAGAGGTGCGCGCAAAGTATGAGGATAATGGTAAAACACAGTATGTTTACGCTTATGTAGACGATACCACAAAGCCTGTATATTCAGCTAAGATTTATACTTATCTTGATTCAGTCCGTACAGACATCGGAAGCATCTACGGCGGCGATGCAGAGCTTCTTATCCGTGAAAACAATACATATTCTGATTATATTTCACTCAGCAAGACTTCCACAGGTATTTATGAGGCTCCTCTTTATAACGGCGTTTTCAATCCCTGGTGCAAGCTTGACGGAGAATACAGCAAAATAGGTAACTATCAGCTTATTATTGATCATGCCAATGCAGAGCTTCATCTTCACCACTACAGTGTTAACTACAACACAAACGGCGGTGCATTCAAAGAGGGTGAAGAGGTCGGCACAGAGATTTATGCAGCTGGAGAGGCTGTAAATGCAACCTCAAATGTTCCCGTACGTGAAGGCTTTATCTTTACCGGTTGGGAATATGGCGGTAGTCTTATCGATTCAGGCAAGCAGGTAACAGCTTCAATTTCTGCGCCCATCACACTCAAGGCAAAATGGGAAAAGGCTGTTAACGTAACAATCAATGTTACAATTGATCATAACAGTAAGGTTGACACCGGTTTCGACCAGGTTGATTCAAAGGCAGAGGTTTTTGTCAAGCTTCTTGAAAAGAAGGCAGGCTCACCCGGATTTGTTGAAATAGGCGACAAGCTTTATTTTACCAAGGACGGCGTTACTGATATAAACGGTAATAAAAAGTCTTATGATTACTCAATTGAAAATAATGTTTCAACATATACCGCTACTGCTGATACCTACACAGGTCTTCTTGGCACCTCAAGCTTTGATGTAGCTGTAAGTAAGACAGACTATGACGTGACAAAGGTTGAAAAGGTAATTGATGAAAACGGTGACTGTACAATCAATGTTTTTCTTGAATATAACCCCGGCAACTTTGACCTTAAGTTCAGCCTTGAAATGGCAGAGGACGTTCCTGTTGAGGCTTATCCTGATGCTGCAATTGTAAAGGTAGCTTTCTGGAACGGAAGTGCATGGGAAATCATCACTCAGCAGGCAGGAGCAGACAGACCCGGCACAAGAGTTAATATTGACCCCGTTACAGGTGAAGGCTTCGGATCATATCCCGTATGGAAGTTTGCAGATGATGACGAACCTTACGGCAACCGTATAGTAGTTACAGGCTTTATTTACGGTGATTCAGTTATCACCGCTCCTGTAGAGAGCATCGACGGTTTAATTGCAACATATTCCGACGGTTATTACACTGCTACAATGACTGACGTTACTGACGGTAAGAAATACGGCGAACAGCTCTACGGCGCATATTATGACAAGGATACTGACGGACAGCAGGGTACACTTCACGGTGTGATTTCTGTTGAAAAGTATGATGTAACCTTTGACGCCAACGGCGGTAAGATCAACGGCGGTAACACCTACACAGATGAAGACGAATATTATGTTCCCGATACAGATAAGTATGTTCCCGGATTTGACGGTCACGAATTCCTTGGCTGGTACAAGGACCCCGAATTCAAGGAGCCTGCAGTCAGCGGTGAGATTCTTAAGGAGAATGTAACCTTCTATGCAAAGTGGGATCAGATTCTTACAGGTAATGTAAGGGTTGCCGGCTCATACATGCAGGACGGCAACGTTGTTGATGTATGGTCTGTTGACCGTGCAGAAAGTGCAGTTATAGTTCTTCAGGAAATTACAGACAACGGTGTTTATAACCTTGAAAGCCAGACAGTTGATGTTGTATGGCCCATGTCCGAAATGACTTACGGCCTTTCAGAGGATTATAAATTTACAGGCCTTGACCCCGCAAAGACATACAGAA
>JBGVGP010000038.1:0-5268 GCA_045121735.1 Acutalibacteraceae bacterium | reverse complement strand
CCTTTTTGTTGCCAACAGCTCATTTGTCAACATTTATAAGGACGTAAGCTTTATAAATGCAAAAAAGACAGGCAACAGTAAAACTCTCAACGAAGCCTACAGTCTTTCTTATCCCGGACGCATAGGCGGTGCTGTTTCAGTTATTGCAAGCGGTACTGTTAACATTTACGGCGGTAACTTTACCGGAAACACTGTAAACGAAGAAGCCTCCAAGGAAGACAATGCAACTGAGGCTCAGCTTGCAAGCACCATGGGCGGTGCCTTCTTCAACTTCGGCAATCTTAAAATTTACGGCGGTAACTTCTCCGACAACCAGGGTGCAAGAGGCGGCGTTATCTACAACTACCGCACATTAAAGATTACACAGGGTAATTTCACCAACAACCGTGCCACAACACACGGCGGTGTTGTCTGCCAGCCCGCGTCGCAGTACGCACGCATTTACCTTGGTAAAACCGATTCAAAGGAAGGCTCAAAAATCATCTTCAAGGGCAATTCAGCCGTAAACAATGCAGGTGCCCTTTATACAAGACCTCAGTCTTCACTTACAATCTACGGTGATACAGTATTTGATTCAAACCGCGCCATAGAGGGCAGCGGCGGTGCTATATGCTCCTACGGTGTAGTAAAGCTTTTCAACACCACATTCAGCAATAACAGTGCCGACTCAAAGGGCGGTGCAATTTACCTTTCAAACGCTGACGCAGATCTTACAACACGTAAATCCTCTATGGAAAACTGCAGCTTTACAGCTAACGCTGCAGAAAACGGCGGTGCTCTTGCAGCCTACGCTTCAGACGCAACAATGAAGGAGGGTGCAAATGTAACAGTTACCGACTGTAAATTCAACGCAAACACTGCAACAGAAAACGGCGGTGCTGTTCATTCAGGCAGAAAGAGTAAGGTTACATTAACCGACTCTCGTTTTGAAGAAAACTCTGCTGCTGAAGGCGGTGCAATCTACATTGTAGGTGACAGCAAGGTCGATGTAACAACCTCAACATTCCTTTCAAATAAAGCAAACGTTAACAACGATAGCGTTGGCGGTGCAATTACAGTAAGAAGCTCCGTACTCAACATAGATGCCTCTGAATTCAAAAGCAACGCTGCCAACAAAAACGGCGGCAGCGTTTACATTGCTTATGAAGGTGCAAGCAAAAGTGATGCCGACGTAAAAATCACCGCAACCCTTTTCGAGGAAAATACTACAGGTAAATATGGCGGTGCTATTTATTTAACACAGCATATGGACCTTAATAAAATTCAGCTTAATGTAAGCGATTGTGATTTTATTGCCAACGAAGCACTCAAGGGCGGTGCTGCTTATCTTACAGGCGGCTCAGGCTCAGTTATTGAAAATTCTGTCTTTGAATACAATACCAATGAAAACGCCGTAAGCAGCGCTGCGGATGATTTCAACGGCGGTGCTGTTTATGTTTCAGGAAGTACACTTAACATGAATAACTCCACCCTCAAGAATAACAGCGCAAAATACAACGGCGGTGCTCTCGGTGTTTATTCAAACGGTACAGTTACTGTTAATAACATAGCCTTCGAAAAGAACACTGCTCTCGAGGGTGGTGCCGTAATCGTAAGAAGCTCCAAGCTCAATATCATTGATTCTTCCTTCAACGAAAACTCATCCACCCAGAACGGCGGTGCAATTGATATTTCTTACATCGGAGATGAAAAGAACGATTCTGATGTCAAATTATACTCAACTGTTTTTGAAAACAATATATCAGGAAAATACGGCGGCGCTATTTATTTAACACAGCATATGGACCTCAACGGCACACAGCTTGAAGCAAGTGAATGTAAGTTTATAGCCAATGAAGCACTCAAGGGCGGTGCTACCTATCTTACAGGCGGCTCAGGCTCCTATATTGAATATTCGGATTTTGAAAACAATACCAATGTAAATGCAACAAACGATACTGCTTCCGATTTCAACGGCGGTGCAGTTTACGTTTCAGGAAGTACACTTGAAATGAACAATGCTTCCTTCAAGGGCAACAATGCAAAATACAATGGCGGTGCCTTCGGCTTTTATTCAGGAAGTAATGTTGTGCTTAATAAAATTACCGCTACAGAAAACAAAGCAAAGAATGAAGGCGGCGTTCTTTATAACAGTGGCTCCACAGTAAAGCTTTATAACAGCAGCTTAAGTAAAAACTTCTCTGACAAAAACGGCGGTGCTGTTTCAATACACTCAACAGGTACAACAAGCATATATAAAACTGCTTTTGAAGAAAACCATGCAAAAAACAACGGCGGTGCAGCATATGTATATAACGGCGAACCCGACTACCCTGAAGGTATAAGCCTTTTACAGGATTGCAGCTTTACAAAAAACAGCGCTGATAATTACGGCGGTGCAGTATATGCTTCTGAAAAAAGTGAGCTTAATATGTTTAAAATCACTGCCACTGAAAACAGTGCAACCAATGGCGGTGTTCTTTACGAAACAACAACCGGCACAACAGTTACTATCAACGGTATAACCGTAAAGGGTAACACAGCAACTGTCGGCGGCCCTATAATATGGGGTAACACAACAAAGGCAACCCTTAAGCTTAACAAAACTAATTATAAGGATTCCGACCTTACTGCAGAGCCCGATTCAGCCTACTGGGGCGCTGCAATTGCAAACAAGCTTTCAGTAGATTATATCACCGACTCTATCCCTCTTTATAAGGATTACACTGAAAAAGAAAAAGCAAAATTCACAAGGCAGGAAACAGAAGAAAAGAAAGAAACCGCAGCTGCCAAAAAGAAAGCAGTACCTGTAACCGATGTGTTCAACCTTGGCACAAAGAGCAGTGACGCTGATATCAACTCATCCTATGCTAAGCTTAAAAAGCTTGATAACAGCAGAAACTTTATGAGCCGTAACACAACTACCTTCAGCAATATCAACGGCAAGGATGTAAATGTTGACACCTTCGTTTACATTGCAGGCAACAAATCAAATAACTGCACAGTGGGTGAAGGTCTACTTATCTATCAGGCACTTCTTTATAAAAAGGCTCACCCCAAGGAGGACGTAAGAATTGATATTTCATCCTTCCGATTCTCCGTACAGGCTGCAGTAAACATCAACAGAAACAGCCGTTATTTCGGTTATATGCGCAACCTTTCAGGTGTAGAATATGACCAGTATGGCTTTGTAAGAATTTCTTACCTTCTTGTAACTGCTGCGAAAATGGGCATCAAGGTCAACGTTATCGGTCAGATGGACGGTTATCCCACAACCTCCTCAGAGCCTAATCTTAAAAAATATTTCACTCAGAGACTCACCGATCCCTGTGACCCTGCCTATGTTAAGAACGGTGTTGTAGGCGATTATCTCGATTTCAATTTCTGCTACTGGACCTCTTACGATGACAATGCAGCAACTGATATGATGCACACAAAGCTCTGTGCAGTATCACATTATCTTGATATGAACGGCGTTGCTCACAAGAATGCCGTATGGACATCAAGCTCAAACCTTGACGGTATCAAGAGCTCAGGCGCAAACGGTAACAGCAAGATGCAGACCGCAACAATCGTTTCCGACCACGAAAAAATCTACCGTGCATCATCAAACTACCTTAAGCTTATTGCGCAGTACTGCGAACAGGAGGACGTGCTTCTTTTCCGTAACCTTGTAAACGAAAGAACCACTCAGCAGATTCAGCTTATTCTCGCCGGCAAGGAAAGTCAGATTCCCAAAAACGAGCAGATTGTTTATATCGGCGGCAAGAATGACCCGGTATTTGAATTGTATTTTGCACCCTTCGGCGGTGACGCCGCAGTATGGGATGAAACAACTAACCCCTACTGCAAATATATGAGAAAGATGTATAATTCCGATGATTACATCATCTTCACATGGAATAATGCAAACTATATAAACACATTCCCCCTTGGCAAGCAGATGGAAAGCGTTTATATTTCAGCCTTCAAGCAGAACACAAATCCCCGCAACAAGGTTTACGTTAACCTTGAAAGCTTTGCAGACAATAGCTTCGACAGCCTTGTAACAGGTAAAACCATCGGCTTCAAGTCTGTCAACAAGAAGGACTACGGTTCAATCCACAGCAAGGACCTGCAGATTTCATATTCTGAAAACGGACAGAGACATTATGTATCTATCCTTAACTCACTGAATATTCACGGCGGCTCAATGAGCTATCAGTCAAACAACCTGCTTGTTATCAAGGAAGATAACATGGATAAGGGAAGCGTATTCCATACTATTGCAGACCTTACAACAAAGGGTATCACCGAAAACGAATTTACACAAGCAAATGAAAGCGGCAGAACCTTCACAAAAAGCAACAAGCTTTCAATCGGTAAGCTTTCAGCTGTCCCCTACACTCTTGAGGCTACTGTACAGGTTCCCAAGACCGTAAGCGGTGCCGCAGGTGTAATTGTAGGTAACTACAACGGCAAAAAGGACAAGCAGCTCAACCTTGAGGTTGAATCCGGAGGTAAGGTAAAGCTTTACTATTACAACGGCAAAAAGAAGGTTTCCTGCATTTTCAGCAAGGATATACGCTCCGATTCAGCAGTTCATATTGCCGTAACTATAAAGGACAACAAGGCTACACTTTATATTAACGGAGCCTCAGTTGAAACCAAAAAGCTGAAATACGCTTACAGTGCCGTTACAACAAACTATGTAATCGGCGGTGACAACAGAAGCGGCAACACCAAATATTTCAAGGGTACAATCTATTCTGTAAACCTCTTCAACGATGTAAGAACAAGCAGTGAAATCAAGAGAGACGCTCGCGGAGTTGAGAGTGGCACCTCAGGTCTTATCTATTCAAAGGAATTGCTGACAACCGACTACACTTATACTGACATCAAGGTCAGCGGCAGAAGCTTCAGCAAATCAAAGAAATATTCACTCGGCAAGCTTTCAGCAACTCCGTACACTATAGAGGCTACCATTTCTATACCTGAAAAGCTCAAGGGCCGCGGCGGTGTAATTGTAGGCAACTACAGCGGCTCATCAAAGAGCAAGCAGCTCAACCTTGAGGTTTACACAGAGGGCAGAATCAGACTCTTCTTCTTCAACGGCAAGAAAAAGGTTTCCTGCATTTTCAAAAAGGACCTTCGCACCGGCTCTCCCGTTGATATTGCAGTTACCGTAAACGGCAAAACCGCTACACTTTATGTTAACGGCAAGGCAGTTGAAAGCAAGAAGCTTTCAGCAACCTACACCGGAATAACAAGCAGCTACAAAATCGGCGGTGACAACAGAAAGGGAAATCC
>JBGVGP010000037.1:0-4256 GCA_045121735.1 Acutalibacteraceae bacterium | reverse complement strand
TCAGGGCCTTATTGACGGTACTGCCTCAATCCTTATTCTTACCGATGACGGCAGAATCATAACAGCCCGTGACAGATTCGGCAGAATTCCCGTTTTAATCGGTCGTAACGCAGACGGCTACTGTGTTTCCTTCGAAGACTTTGCCTACAAAAAATTAGGCTATGCCGACTACAGGGAGCTTGGCCCCGGCGAGATTGCAGAATTCACAGCCGATTCCTTTAAGATTCTCAGAGAAGCCGGTAAGGAAACAAAAATCTGCGCCTTCCTCTGGTCCTACTACGGCTATTCAACATCCTGCTATGAGGGTATAAATGTTGAGGTTATGAGATACAGAAACGGTCAGATTATGGCTGAAGCAGACCGTAAAAACGGTATTGCGCAGGATATTGACTACGTAAGCGGTGTTCCCGATTCCGGTACACCTCACGCTATCGGCTATGCTCACGAAAGCAGAATTCAGTTTGCCCGTCCCTTTATCAAGTATACACCGACCTGGGCAAGAAGCTTTACTCCCGCTAATCAGAACGAGAGAAACAGAGTTGCTAAAATGAAGCAGATTCCCGTTCACGATCTTATCAACGGCAAAAAGCTGCTTTTTGTTGATGACAGTATTGTACGCGGCACACAGCTTCGTGAAACTGTTGAATTCCTTTATGAAAACGGCGCTAAGGAGGTTCATATCCGTTCAGCCTGCCCGCCGATTATGTACAGCTGTAAATACCTCAACTTCTCCCGTGCAACCTCTGAAATGGAGCTTATTGCAAGAAGCACAATTGTTGAGCTTGAGGGCGAAGAGGGGCTTAAGCATATTGACGAGTACATAGACGAAGCAACCGAGCGCGGTAAAAATTTAAGAAAAGCAATTTGTGAAAAATTGCACTTTACATCTCTTGAGTTCCAGTCAATTGACGGAATCATCAAGGCTATCGGACTTCCGGCCGAAAAGGTATGCACCTATTGCTGGACCGGAAAAGAATAAAAGAAAAATATAGGAGACTGTAAGATGGATCATAAAAATTCTTTCTCTGCCAGCTATGCAGCTGCAGGCGTTGATATTACTGCCGGCTACAAATCGGTAGAACTTATGAAAAAGCACGTTGCAAGAACCCGTAACGAGGGCTCTGTAGACGATGTAGGCGGCTTTGGCGGCTGCTTCGACCTTAGCTGTATTGCAGGCATGGAGCATCCCATTTCTGTTTCAGGTACTGACGGCTGCGGTACAAAGGTAAAGCTTGCTATCCTTATGGATAAGCACGACACTATCGGTATTGATGCAGTTGCAATGTGCGTAAACGACATTATCTGTGTCGGCGCAAAGCCCCTTTATTTCCTTGACTATATTGCCTGCGGTAAGAACTACCCCGAAAAAATTGCAGAAATCGTAGGCGGTGTTGCTGAAGGCTGTGTACAGTCAGGCTGTGCACTTATCGGCGGCGAAACTGCAGAGCATCCCGGCCTTATGCCCGAGGAAGATTATGACCTTGCAGGCTTTGCAGTAGGTGTTGTTGACAAGCCTAAGATGATTGACAACAGCAAAATGGCTGCAGGCGACGTTGTTATCGCACTTCCTTCAACAGGTATCCACTCCAACGGCTTCAGCTTATGCCGTAAGGTTTTTGATATTGATAACAACAACCCCGAGCTTTACGTAGAGCGTGAGGAGCTTGGCGGCAAGAGCATTGCAGAGGCTCTTCTTGTTCCCACAAAGATTTACGTTAAGCCCGTTCTCGCTCTTTTAGAAAAGGTTGCCGTTAAGGGTATTTCACACATCACAGGCGGCGGCTTCTATGAAAATATTCCCCGTTCAATTCCCGACGGACTTTGCGCAAAGATTGACAAGTCAGACGTTAAGGTGCTTCCTATCTTTGATGTTATCGCAAAGTGGGGCAATATTCCCGAGCGTGATATGTACAACACCTATAACATGGGCGTTGGTATGAGCATTGTAGTTCCCGCTGACCAGGCAGAGCTTTCAATCTCAATTCTTAAGGAAAACGGCATCGACGCTTATGTAATCGGTGAGATTATTGAAGGTGACGAGAAGGTGCTTCTGTAATGGGTAAGAAAATTGCAGTGCTTGTATCCGGCGGCGGTACAAACCTTCAGGCACTTATTGATGCCGAAAAAAGCGGTATAATAAAAAACGGTAATATCAGCCTTGTAATTTCTAACGTTAAGGGTGCTTACGCTCTTGAAAGAGCAGAAAAAGCAGGTATTAAAACCGAAACAGTTATAAAAAAGGAGCTTGGCAGTCAGCAGGCCTTTGAGGAAAAAATCATTTCACTTCTTACCGAAAACGGAATTGACCTTATTGTTCTTGCAGGCTTTATGAGCATCCTTTCAGAGGATTTTACAAAGACCTATCCTCACAGAATAATCAATGTTCACCCCTCACTTATTCCCTCCTTCTGCGGCAAGGGCTTTTACGGACTTCATGTTCACGAGGCTGCCCTTTCAAAGGGCGTTAAGGTGACAGGTGCAACAGTACACTTTGTAAATGAAATTCCCGACGGCGGAGAAATTATTCTTCAGAAGGCCGTTGAAATCAAAGAGGGGGACACCCCCGAGGTTCTTCAGAAAAGAGTTATGGTAGAGGCTGAATGGAACATTCTTCCCGAGGCAGTAAGCCTTTTCTGTCAGGACAGACTCACGGTAGAAAATAATATCGTACGTATAGGAGAATAATAAATGAAAGTTTCAACAATCAAAGACGAGCTTAATTCACTTGCTTATCACGGCAGGGGCATTATCATCGGTAAAAGCGCTGACGGCAAAAAGGCAGTAACTGCTTATTTCATAATGGGCAGAAGCGAAAACAGCCGTAACCGTGTATTCGTTCTTGAGGGCGATGCAATGCGCACCAAGGCATTTGACGAAAGCAAAATGACCGACCCTCACCTTATCATCTATTATCCCGTAAGAGTTCTCGGTAACAAGATTATCGTTACAAACGGTGACCAGACCGATACAATTTACGACCTTATGGACAAGCAGATGACCTTTGAGCAGGCTCTTCGCACAAGAGAGTTTGAGGATGATGCTCCTAACTTCACTCCCAGAATTTCAGGTATTATCCGCCTCGAAAAGGAAGGCATGAACTTCGCAATGTCAATTCTTAAGAGCGCAGAGGGTGACGACAGCTCCTGTGAGAGATTCACATACGCTTACTCAAATCCTCTTTGCGGTAAGGCAAAGTTTATCCACACCTACAACTGTGACGGAAACCCTCTTCCCTCATTTGAGGGTGAGCCCAAGACACTTGAGCTTCCCGACGTAAGCATCGTCGAGCTTACAGACCTTATCTGGACAAACCTCAACGAGGACAACAAGGTTTCACTTTTCGTAAGATACATTGATATCGAAAGCGGCGAGAGCGAAACAAGAGTTGTAAACAAGAATAAATAAGAGGGTAAAGGAGAAGTATAATGAAAGAATTTGAACTTAAGTACGGCTGTAACCCCAATCAGAAGCCTTCAAAAATTTATATGCACGACGGAAGTGACCTTCCTATTGAAATTCTTTGCGGCAGACCCGGTTACATCAATTTCCTTGATGCCTTCAATTCATGGCAGCTTGTAAAGGAAATCAAGGAGGCTACAGGTCTTCCCTGCGTTGCATCCTTCAAGCACGTAAGCCCCACATCAGCAGCAGTAGGTCTTCCTCTTTCCGATAAGCTTAAGAGAGCCTGCTTTGTTGACGATATCGAGGGTCTTGACGAAAGCCCCCTTGCCTGCGCTTATGCAAGAGCAAGAGGTACAGACAGAATGTGCTCCTTCGGTGACTGGGTTGCACTTTCAGATACCTGTGATGCACTTACCGCAAAGCTTATAAAGCGCGAAATTTCTGACGGTGTTATTGCTCCCGGTTATACAGACGAGGCTCTTGAAATTCTCAGGCAGAAGAGAAAGGGCAGCTACAATATCGTTAAGATTGATGAAAGCTATGTTCCCGACGAGGCAGAGCACAAGCAGGTGTTCGGTATCACCTTCGTTCAGGGCAGAAACAACTTCAGAATCAACGAGGAGCTTCTTGAAAATATTGTTACAAAGAATAAGGAGCTTCCCGAAAGTGCAAAGCGTGACCTTATCATTGCGCTTATAACACTTAAATATACACAGTCAAACTCCGTATGCTATGCAGTTGACGGTCAGGCTATCGGTGTAGGTGCAGGTCAGCAGTCAAGAATTCACTGCACACGCCTTGCAGGTAACAAAGCTGATATATGGTGGCTCCGTCAGGCACCGCAGGTACTTAAC
>JBGVGP010000036.1:0-1921 GCA_045121735.1 Acutalibacteraceae bacterium | reverse complement strand
CGCACCTTGCCTTTTTAATACCCGTGCTTGCAAGAGCGTAGGAAAGAAGCTTGCTGTCGGCAGGAAGAAGTGACTTCTGTCCGTCACATTTTTCTCCGGGAGCGTAGCCTATTGCAGTAAGGTCAAAGTCACATTCAATATAGCTTTCACCTGCAATCATATCCTCTCTTTTAAGGCCTGACACAGCTCCCGAAAGACCGGCATTGAGAATACAGCTTACATTTTTTGTACCGATAAGATATGCAGCAGCTGCAGCAGCATTAACCTTGCCTATACCACACTTAACGGCAATTACGGTCATTTTTCTGTCGCCGACAGAATATTCAACCTCTACACATTCGTTACCGAAGAGGCTGCCCTCTTTATAGCTTTGTGTTTTTGCCCAGTCAAGAAAGGGAGCATATTCCATTGAATCGGCAAAAATTGCACCTACAGTAATGTTCATTTTATTTTCCTCGCTTTTATTATAAATTACGCCCTATTATAACCCTTAAAAGACGCTTATGTCAATAACTGAAAAGCTGCATACACTGAAGTGTGAGCTTTTTCACGCTACGCAGTGACAGCTATCGGTGGATTTATCCCTTGAATAGCCGGTTATGCAAAAAGACTAAAGCGTCCTTTGCCTTCACTGCTTTACGGGTGAGGTTCACCCTATAGCTCCGTTTTTTGTAAAAGCGCATAAAACGGGGCATTTTATTTTATTTTTGGGTTGCATAATCCTTAACCTTTTGTTATAATGTTTTTAACAGATTAAAAAGGTAACCTTTAAGGAGTGTATGAAAATGAAAATCAAAGGATTTTTTGTAATCCCTCTTATTGCGATACTTATTGCAATGTTCACCCTCGGCGCCGTTCCCGGAACTGCCGTAAATACAAGCGCTGAAGAAGTCACTTCATCAGTAAGCGATACCCTCACCTTTGTTCCTCCCACAACACCCACTACGGCAAGCCTTGAGGAAGAGGTTGTAGGCTTCGTTTCAAACAATCTCGGTGGTGCTCTCGGTGAAGCAAGCGGTCCTGCAAAGGGTCTTGTCGATATTATTGAGTCCTTCCTCAACACAATCAAAACTGTCCTTTACAAAATTCTCGGCTTGTTAGAATCAACCGGTGATGCATTAGGCAGCGGCAACATCCTCGGCAACCTCGGCGGCGGACTTGCCGGTTAATAAAAAATATTCCTCTCGGTATATGCGGAGTGTTCGTAAGGACACTCCGCAGTTTTATTCGCCATACGGCGAGTTATATTGCTTCGCAGTGATATTATACTTCGCATAGTTTTATTGTCCTTCGGACAGTTTAATGCGAATAAAATAACACTGAAGCCGTAAGGCTTCAATATCACTTTTGATTTATCAAAAATATCACTGCAAATTTTAATTTGCAATATCACTTATACACACCGAAGAAATATTTTCAGATTGCATAATTTCTTTCAAAGTATATAACCCACTATGACACTTTCAATACGAAAGTGTCTGTTTTTGTATAAAAAATCGGGAGCACTTCATTACAAAATGTCTCCCGATAATTTTTCTGTCCTTACGAACACTCGGCATAGACCGAAAGGATTTTTTATTAAAGCTCACTGCAAAGAGAAGCAAGCTGTGCTTCACTGCTCTTATCAAGGGCAGATTTTACGGTTACGGTAGTTTCACAAAGGGTGAGGCCTTTACTTGCCTCAAGCATAAGCCTCATATTTTTTGCAGCAAGAGGCGCCCACGAGCCGTTTTCAATAAAGGCAACTGTTCTGTTTTTGTAGCCTCTTTCCGTAAGCCCGTGGATAAACTCACGCATAAAGGGGAAAACGTCTGCGTTATAGGTTGTTGTTGCAAGAACAAGCTTACTGTATCTGAAGGCATCGGCAATTGCAAGGGACATATCACAGCGTGCAAGGTCATAGATGACTACATTTTCTTTA
>JBGVGP010000035.1:0-3651 GCA_045121735.1 Acutalibacteraceae bacterium | reverse complement strand
GCGCTTGTCCCACCGAAAGCCTTTCAATGAAATTTTCGCTGAAAAATGACAAATCGGGTCAAAGTGCAGCCAAAAACATAGAAAAATAAGTGAAAAACTTTATAAAAAAATCAAAAATACCATTGAGTTATTCATAAAAATAGGATATAATAACCCCTAATCAATTTTTTTAAGTTGATCGTAGGGCTTGTTATGAGTCACCAGACAATACAATTCAGACTTAAAGCAGAAACTCCCGAGGACATGAAGGAAGTTCTCGAACAGGTTTATGATGCACTTACTGTAAAAGGCTACAATCCCGTTAATCAGATTGTGGGCTACATTCTATCTGAGGATCCTACCTACATCACTACCTATAATAATGCCCGCAGTCTTATCAGAAGAATCGACCGTGACGAGCTTTTACAGGAGCTTGTCAAGAGCTATCTGAGCAAATAAAACCAGGAGGTAGAGCTATGGCAGCTAAAAAGAAAGCAGAATTTCTTACTTATAAAGATAAACCCCTTGTAAGAAAGGGCAACACTCTTTATTACGGTAATATGAGCGACAAGTTCGTTATCATGTTCCAGATTTTAAGCACAAAGGATGTTGACGGCCTTGCAGTTGCAGACCGCGTTTCCGTACAGCTTATCAACACAGATCCCGATGTAAGACCTCATGACAGAATTGCACAGAAGACCGAGAAAAAGGGTCTTTACAATGCAATGGACATCGGTAAAATCTGGCTTGAAAGAGCACTTGCAGAATAAAGACAAGGCGGCTTTTTGCCGCCACTTTGTTTTTGAAAAAACTGAATAACCGCTCATGGCGCAGCTGGATAACGCAGCAGATTCCGATTCTGAAGAACGGGGGTTCGAATCCCTCTGGGCGGGCCATAGTGAAAAGTGCCGTAAACCCTTATGTTTTGGGGGTTCACGGCACTTTTTCTGTTGTTAAGTGAGTTAAAAAATATCCGTAAAAAACGGTTAAAATCCATATATTTTTACAAAGTATGCAAGTCAAAATGCAAGTCAAAAATTAGTCAGGATATTTTTGATAGATAATCGTTCAGCTTTTCCATAGAATGAAGCTTGTAAATGGAATCGAGATGCGTATAAATGTTGAGAGTGGTCTTTATATCAGAGTGGCCGAGCTGGTCCTTTGCCGTCAGAACGTCAACACCTGCCTTATATAGCATTGAAGCATAGGTGTGCCTGAGCTGATGCGGAGTAAAGGTTTCAATTCTTTGAGGTAAGCCTCCCGGTGCAAAGCGTGACTTTCTTTCGCCGTTCTTCTTCAGAGTAGTGCGGTCAATGCCGAAGTTGCCGTAACGCTCGTTTAATAGATTCATATAGCTCTCCCACAAGCGCCGCCAGGCTCCCTCGGTCAAAAGCTCACCGTCAAGGGTGCACACTATTGTTGATTTGCGCTCAAGTGTTTTGAGGTAGTCTGCAAGGATTTGCGGAATAGATATAAGGCGCATACCTGCCTTTGTTTTCGTCATTGGCTTTATATTCGGTTTGTTGTTTATGAATTCTGCAGCCTTGTTGATACGAATTGTTTTCTGCTTCAGGTCGATATCAGTCCACGTAAGAGCTATAAGCTCACCACGGCGCAGACCCGCATACAGCATTATCATAGCTGCAGTTTTTGCATTGTGTTCTGTTTCAAGCACCCATTTAATCTGTTCATCAGTAAGAGCTTCACGCTTTTCACGTGTGGCCCCTCGGGGAACGTCAACAACGGATGCAGGGTTAAAGTCAATAATTCTGTTCTTGATTGCAAGACGGAATACACCGAAAGCGTTGTTGCGGATGTCGGTGAGTGTCTTTTTTGAAAGGGGCTTGTCCCCGGTGGCAAGATTATACAGAATGTCTTCTATATGCTGTGGCTTGATTTTTGAAAGCTCAAGATTGTAAATAGGGGAGAGGTGCTTCAGACTGCTCTTTACACATAGGAGTGTACGTGCGCCTACGGCGGCTTCTTTACTCTTCAGGTATTTGTCTACCCAGAGGGAGAAGGTATCACGCTGAGAGAAAAGGTCAAGACCTTTATCAAGTTGAGAGCGCAGCTCTGCGGCCTTCCTATCTATTTCCTTTTGAGTTTTGCCGTATACGGTTTTATAAAGCCTTTTGCCGTTCTGGTCCTTGCCGATGTAAACGGACTTCTGATACCTGCCGTCAGTACGTTTTTGCAAAGAATTTTTAGCCATAATCTGTCACGCTCCTTGATTTTTGTAATAATTTGTGGTAAAATGACAGAGTAATCCCACTTAAGCGGGTTACTCCTTCTCATCACTTTGGTCGGTTGGTGAGATATCTTCGCTCCCTGAAAGGGGAGCTTTTTTTGTTTCAGCTCTCTTATGAGGGCTTTATTTTTTTATTTTACAAGCTCAACATAAAGAGCATCAAGTGAAGGAATAGTTATTTGTTCACCAAAGATTGAAGTGTATGATTCTGCTCCCTGGCAAACGCCGTAAAGTTCCACAATGTCATCTTCAAGAATTTTGTCAGCACCTTCGGGAATTTCAAAATCCACATATATTGTGTCGTCGTAATACCCGTATTCATCAACGGTAACATTTACTCGGGCATAATATGAAGTGCCGTAGCTCTGATCACACTGAATAACCTCGCCCTTGAATTTAAGGTTCTGACCCTTGTAGTTTTCGGGGTTTCTTGCAAGTTCTTCATAAGCAACTTCAACACAAGATTTCTTGAAGTCTGCTTGTGAGATTACTGTTTCGCCCTGCACTACATCACCGTTTTCGTTAACGGCGATTAAAGGTGTGTCGTCACCACCGAGCATAAGAGCGAAGAAACCTACAACAAGAACAAGAAGTATAATGAGAAATACTCGACCCTTTTTCTTCTTTTTCTTCGGTTTTTCGGCAGGAGCTGCAACCTGAGCTTCAAAGGATGCACCGCAGTTTGTGCAATTAACGGCGGTATCCTCGTGTTGTGTTCCACATTTTTGACAGAATTTCATTTTTCATGTCTCCTTTACTTTTTATATTAGGAAGGCGTGGATATACCTTTCCTAATGTATAGTGTCTAAAAATGGAAAAAGTAACACAAATTTTTAAAAATATTTTTTTCTGCCGCCCGAGGGCGGCTATTTTTTTACTTCAAGGTAAATTATGTTGCCTTTTCTATGCCAGCTTCGAGTTGCTTTTATCCGAATATTTATCAGCCCGGAGCATCTGCTTCATCATTCCTCTTATTTCGGCACGGTCAATGGTGTCGAGCTGGGCAAGGAGTTCGTGAAGCTCCTGAAGTTCGGGGGAGATAACTGTCGCTGCTTGCTCTTCTTTTTTTTCAAATGTCAGAACGCCTGTAATGAAAGTGACGGGACTGACTTGTAAAATGCTTGCAAGTAGTGCAATTTTATCTCTTTTCATATTTGAAATAAAGCCGTCTTCCCATTTTTTTACAGTGCTCTTTCCAACTCCTACCGCTTGACCTACTTCTTCAAGTGTTAAACCCAAAGAAGTGCGGCGAGAGTGAATTATTTTACCGATATTATTACTCATTTGTTATCACCTCTGCAAAGAGAATAACATAAAAGTTTCGAAAATGCAACCAAAAAGCCGAAAAAGTTAAAAAAGTTTCCTAAAGGGGATTGACAAATAAAAAATCAGGTGCTAAAATCAAAGTATCCTAAAGGAAACGG
>JBGVGP010000034.1:0-3139 GCA_045121735.1 Acutalibacteraceae bacterium | reverse complement strand
AGTACGAAAGCATAAAGCGTGCCCTTAAATGCTCACTTGAAGATCTTGTTAACGAAAAAAGCAAATCTTATGAAAAGTCATTTATAAAATATCTTGCATCGGATGAGGCAAAGGTAGAAAAGCTTCTCGAAAATCAGGATATGTTTAAAACACCTATTGTCCGCAACGGCAAAAAGGCAACCCTGGGCTATTGTCCCGATGAATGGAAAAAATGGGAGGAAGAAAAATAATGGTAACACAGGAACAGATTAACAGAATAAACGAGCTTGCAAGAAAGTCCAAGACCCCCGAGGGACTCACAGAAGAAGAAAAGCTCGAACAGCAGAAGCTTCGCAGACTTTATATCGATTCCTTTAAGGAAAGCCTTGTAGGTCAGCTTGAAAATACTTATATTGTTGATGAAAAAGGCAACAAGCGCAAGGTTGAGCGTAAGGGAAAAAAGTAATTTTTTAGTAAAGCAATCATAATAAGGACACGGTGTAAAAACCGTGTCCTTATTTCGTATATTTTTAGTGTGTTATCTTGCCTCTCCTTTTGGGAGAGGTGGCGGCAAAGCCGACGGAGAGGGACTGACTACTGGCTACTGACTACTCAGCAACCCGATTAAAATTAAAAGAAATCTTTCAACAAGTCCGCCATAGGATTATTCTCGGCCTTGCCTTTTTCTTCCTTCTGCTGTTTTTTCATATAGTTCATAACGTCAAACTTGTTTGCGCCGCTGTCCTGCTTACGCTTGTTGAAGTCGGAAAGACGCTCACGGTAGCCGCATTTACAGGTGAAGAGCTTTTTGTCTCCCTCACCGCGTAATTCAAGCTTCTTGTGGCATTCGGGACAACGGGCATTTGTTACCTGAGTAAGGCCCTTACGGTATCCGCACTCTCTGTCCTGACAAATGAGCATTTTGCCCTTTTTACCGTTAACCTCAAGCAGATACTTTCCACATACAGGACATTTATCCTTTGTAGCGTTTTCGTGGTTATACTGAGCATCGGAAACTATAACCTTTGAAACAAGTGAGGTTGAATACTCTCTCATTTCGCCTATAAATTTCTTCATGCTCTGCTTACCCTGGCTGATATTCTGAAGCTGCTGCTCCCATTTAGCGGTAAGGGTTGCTGATTTTAAATCCTCAGGTACAATGCGTACAAGCTGCTTGCCCTTTGCAGTGGGATGAATTTCTTTGCCTACACGCTCAATAGAGAAATTGTCAAAAAGCTTTTCGATTATGTCAGCTCTTGTTGCAGGTGTGCCCAGACCGCTTGTTGACTCAATAACTGCCTTAAGGGTCTTGTCGGTAATCTGCTTTGACGGGTTTTCCATTGCTGAAAGCAGAGTTGCTTCCGTGTATCGTGCAGGAGGCTTCGTTTTGCCCTCGGTAATTTTTATACCCTTAAGAGTAAGTGCCTGACCCTGCTTAAGGGGAGGCAGACTCTGTGCCTTGTCATCGCTGTCGTCATCCTCGTCCTCGTCAAGATTGCCGTAGAATTCCTTCCAGCCCTGCTTAAGGGGAGTTTTACCCTTTGCATAGAAGCTGCCCTTGTCGGCTGCAATTTCAATTTTTACCTCATCGTACTGATAAGGCTCACTTAAAACTGCCATAAAGCGTCTTACAACGAGGTCGTAAATGTTTCTTTCGTCGTAAGAAAGCTTCTGCAGATTAGGACTCTGCTCTGTGGGGATAATAGCATGGTGGTCAGATACCTTCGCGTTGTTAACGATATACTTTGTTTCTATTTTTCCTCTTGCTATTTTCATAGCGCTTGCCTGATAAGGTCCTACAGCCATGGCACGCAGCCTTTCGGGAAGAGTAGCAACAATATCATCTGTTATGTAGCGTGAGTCTGTACGGGGATAGGTGAGTACCTTGTGGTATTCGTAAAGGCTCTGCATAAGTGAAAGTGTCTGCTTTGCCGAATAGCCGTATTTTTTGTTAGCGTCACGCTGAAGCTCGGTAAGGTCATAGGCAGCAGGAGGATTCTGCTTCTTTGTTGCTTTTTCAAGCTTTGTAACGGAATAATTTCTGCCAAGCAGGCTTTTCTGCAAGCCCTCTGCAAAGCTTTTATCAGAAAAACGGGTGTTACCCTTGCTGTCACGGTAAGTGCCCTTGAATGCACCGAAATCGCCTTTTACAGTATAGTAAAGCTTGGGTACAAAGTTCTGTATCTCCTCCTCACGCTGTACAATGAGCGCAAGGGTGGGTGTCTGTACACGACCTGCTGAAAGTGAGGCATTGTACTTGCAGGTAAGCGCTCTTGTAGTGTTGAGACCAACAAGCCAGTCGGCTTCAGCTCGTGCCTGAGCAGAGTAGTAAAGGTTATCATATTCCTTTGCACTTTTCAGATTTTGGAAGCCCTCCTTTATAGCTCTGTCGGTCTGTGAAGAAATCCACAGTCGGTAAGCAGGAAGCTTGCAGTGCGCCTTCATCATAATCCAACGGGCAACAAGCTCACCCTCACGGCCTGCGTCGGTTGCAATAACAAGCTTGTCAATATCAGGGCGCTTCATAAGTGCAGAAACAACTCTGTACTGCTTTGAAGTCTGCTTGATTGTAACAAGCTTCATTTTTTCGGGAAGCATGGGTAAATCCTCAAGATTCCACTTTTTATATTTATCGTCATATGCATCGGGGTCAGCAAGGGTTACAAGGTGACCGAGTGCCCAGGTGATAACGTACTTATCACCGTTTATGCAACCGTCTCCCTTGCCCTTACAACCGAGAACTCTTGCAATATCTCTTGCCACAGAGGGCTTTTCTGCAAGAACTAATGTCTTTCCCATAGTTTTAACTCCTTATTTAATTACCGAAAGGCAGATGTTGTTTACATCAAAGCCGTTTCTTATAACAGCCTCAACATCCTCCTTTGTAATAGTCTTGTAAAGCTCAATATTATCAAAAATACCGTAGTGGTTAAGCCATGCGGAACAAAGATTGTTTGCAAGGTCGTCTACGTCGTTGTAGGCATAAATTTCTGCACCGTACTTCTTTTTAAGACAGATGTCAAAATCCTCGTTGCGGATGCCCTCTGCTCTTATACGGATAATTTCCTTTACGATTTCGTCCCTCACCTTTTCGGGAGCCTTGCTTTCACCGCTAAAGAACACCGAAGCAAAGCCTCTGCCGCAAAAATATTCCTTGCCG
>JBGVGP010000033.1:0-4259 GCA_045121735.1 Acutalibacteraceae bacterium | reverse complement strand
TTCGTAAAGGTATCTTTTTACACGGGTGATAAGTGTATCAACATACTCATTTTCATCAGGGTGGGAGAGCAGACCTACCTTTTTATTGAGAAGAATTACGTTTTCATCCTCATAAATAATGTCAATTTTGTTTGATGCTGACATGAAATCGTAAACGGTTTCCTTCTTTTCAAAAAACTCATCGTTTATGTACATATCAACAACGTCGCCAACCTTGAGCTTTGTTGATATTTCACTGCGCTTTCCGTTAACCTTGATACGCTTGATGCGTATATATTTATACATAAGTGCCTTGGGCAGCTTCGGACAGAATTTTGTAAGGAATTTGTCCAGACGCTGACCGCTGTCATTCTTTTCTACGGTAAAACTTTTCAAGCTAAAACATCCTTTGAATATATTTAAGATATTATAACACAGAAAACGGGATTTGGGAAGAAGTTTGATGCTAAAAAAATTGCCCTCACAAAGTGAAGGCGATTATTGCTTTTAACAAATCTTATGCTTTTTCATTTCTTTCATAAGTCTCCTTGAACGCATTTTAAGGTATGAATGTGTAATTGAACCTAACTTTTTATACCAAAGCAATTCTGAATAAAGGGCATACACCTCAAGCTTAATATCGCAATGTGCCGAAACCTTGACCCTGCTTTTATAAATTTCATATAAATGCAGATTCTTACCGAAGCCTACGGTCATTGCAAAAAGCTCATATTCGGGGTCTGCCCACATAACATTGAAGGGGTCAACAACAGACAGTAATTCCATAGACTTTTTGTCAATTATAAAATTGGGCATCCAATAATCACCATGAATAAGCGTAGGTGTAGGTATCTTTTCGTTGAAAATTCTGTCAAAGTTGTTATATGATATTTCAACAGCTTTCATTACAGTATCATCAAGCTTGCCTTCAGAATACATTTGTCTGGAAAAATTGTAAATTTCATCGGCGAACATCTTGTAATACTCCTGCCAGGTATCATATACAGCATTATTATACGGACCGAATTTGTCATTATGGGCTTTCTGAATTGTCAGAAGGTTGTTTACAATGCTTTCAGCGAGGCGTTTTTTACGCAGAGTGTATTTTAAAGATTTACTCGCACCGCTTATTCCATTTATGTATTCCATTCCAATAATACCTGTTCCGTCAGCTTCTTCAAAGAAGTATACATCAGGAATTTTACCTGTTGTTTTCTTTTGGAGAAAAGAGAGCATTTCAAACTCTTGCATCATCAGTTCGGGATGGTTGCTTATTTTGACAGCTATTGTACGTTTGTCTTTGCATATTACGCGATAAACAGAACCGCTTGCACCGTTTCCTGACTTAGAAATTTCAATTACTGAGGTTTTAAGATTTTTTTGTATTGAATTTTTTATAAGCTCTTCAGTATTTGCAATATACATTTAATCACATCCTTGCTGTGATTATAACACCTGTATAAGCTATTTATCAAGCATTCAATACTCTACCATTAGTATACCGGCTTATATCAAGTTCTTTTTGTAATTTTTTCTAAAAATAAAAGCCGCAATATTTTACTTTTTGTAAAATGTAAAAAAAATGCAATTTTGCCAATAATATCGTTAAATAAATACTTGATTTCTTGCTTTTATAGTGATAAAATAATAGAGTATTTTTTATTGGCATGACCAATATTCTTACCAATTTTATTTATAAGGGGTAATGATTCACATGGAAAGAAAAACAGGCACTATTTCCAGAGGTATCCGTTGTCCGATTATCCGCCAGGGTGATGACCTTGCACAGATCGTTTGTGACAGCGTAATCGATGCTGCAAAAAGTGAAGGTTTTGAACTCAGAGACAAGGATGTTGTAGCAGTTACAGAGTCAATTCTTGCAAGAAGCCAGGGCAACTATGCTACTGTTGATGCAATTGCAAAGGATGTTAAGGAAAAGCTCGGCGGTGAAACCGTTGGCGTAATTTTCCCCATTCTTTCAAGAAACCGTTTCGCTATCTGCTTAAGAGGTATTGCATTAGGCTGTAAGAAGGTTGTTCTTATGCTCAGCTATCCCAGCGACGAGGTAGGTAACCATCTTCTCACTTACGATCAGCTTGATGATGCAGGTGTAAATCCCTATAGTGATGTTCTTTCACTCGCAAAATACCGTGAGCTCTTCGGTGAAAACAAGCATGAGTTTACAGGTGTTGACTATGTTGATTATTACTCACAGCTTATAAAGGACTGTGGCGCAGAATGTGAGGTTGTTTTTGCTAATCAGGCAAAGACTATTCTTGATTATACTGATTGTGTTCTTACTTGTGATATTCATACAAGAGCACGTACAAAGAGACTCCTTAAGGCTGCAGGTGCAAAGATTGTACTCGGCCTTGACGATATTCTCACATCTTCAGTTGACGGCAACGGCTTCAATGCTGATTTCGGTCTTCTCGGCTCAAACAAGTCAACAGAGGACAGCGTAAAGCTCTTCCCCAGAGATTGCAATGATTTTGTATACAGAACTCAGGAGCTTATCAATAAGGCAAGTGGTAAAAATATTGAGGTTATGGTATACGGTGACGGCGCATTCAAGGATCCTCAGGGTAAAATCTGGGAGCTTGCTGACCCCTGCGTATCACCCGGATATACTGCCGGTCTTAAGGGTACACCTAACGAGCTTAAGCTCAAATACCTTGCTGACAATGATTTCAAAGGACTCACAGGTCAGGAGCTCAAGGATGCTATTTCCAAGAGAATTGCTGAAAAGGGTGAGGAGAGCCTTGTAGGCAATATGGCTTCACAGGGTACAACTCCCAGACAGTTTACTGATCTTATCGGTTCACTTTGCGATCTTACAAGCGGTTCAGGTGATAAGGGTACACCTGTAGTTCTTGTTCAGGGCTACTTCGACAATTACACCAACTGATTTTAAGAGGCGACCGATTGCGGTCGCCGTCTTTGGTAGTTTAATTTTTAAGTTTAAATATATTGGGAGGAATTAAAATGGATTCAAACAAAAGACCCGAAACCATGGAAAGAATCACCACAAAAGCACTTGCTGATGCATTCATCGAAGAGCAGGTTGCTGCCGTACGCGCACAGGTTGGTGACAAAAAGGTGCTTCTTGCACTTTCAGGCGGCGTAGACTCATCAGTTGTTGCTGCACTTCTTATTAAAGCTATCGGCAAGCAGCTCGTTTGCGTTCACGTTAATCACGGTCTTATGCGTAAGGGCGAAAGTGAAAATGTTATTGAGGTTTTCAAGAACGGTCTTCATGCAAACCTTGTTTATATTGATGCTACTGATCGTTTCCTTGACCTTCTTGCAGGTGTAAGTGATCCTGAAAGAAAGCGTAAGATTATCGGTGCTGAATTTATCAAGGTATTTGATGAAGAGGCTGCAAAGCTTGACGGTATTTCCTTCCTTGCACAGGGTACAATTTATCCTGATATTCTTGAGAGTGTTAAGCAGGCAGAAGGCAAGAAGGCTGTTAAGTCACACCACAACGTTGGTGGTCTTCCTGAAGATATGGCTATGGAGCTTGTTGAGCCCGTTAAGCTTCTTTTCAAGGACGAAGTACGTGTAGTTGGTGAAGCACTCGGCCTTCCTCACGAAATGGTTTACCGTCAGCCGTTCCCCGGACCCGGTCTTGGTGTTCGTTGCCTTGGCGCAATTACCCGTGACCGTCTTCACGCACTCAGAGAAGCTGATGCAATTCTCCGTGAAGAGTTTGACCTCAACGGTCTTGCTGAAAAGGTATGGCAGTATTTCATTGCTGTGCCCGATATGAAGAGCGTTGGCGTTAAGGACGAAAGCCGTTACGAAGGCTGGCCTGCAATCATCAGAGCAGTTAACACAACTGACGCAATGACTGCAACAATTGAAGAGATTCCTTACGCAGTTCTTCACAAGATTACTGCACGAATCACAAATGAAGTTGAAGGTATCAACCGTGTTCTCTTTGACCTCACACCGAAGCCAACCGGTACAATCGAGTGGGAATAATAAAAACACAGCCGAGAACCCAGACAGCATAAGGGTTTTCGGCTTTTTGCTTCTCATTTTGATAACATTTTGATAACACCTTTAATCACCCTGATTATTGTGTGTCAACACCGGCTTGCAGGTAAAGAGTAATTTTTACAAGCTTATAAGTATTCTATATAACTAAATCCCTTACAGATGAAAAATCATCGGTAAGGGATTTTTGTGTTTGTTTATAAATCGAGAAAAGCATCGCTAATCCATTGAGGGGGAGTCTTAACCCATTTCTGAGCTTCGTCAAATTTGGGGAAGTT
>JBGVGP010000032.1:0-3312 GCA_045121735.1 Acutalibacteraceae bacterium | reverse complement strand
TTACGGCACTTTTCACTATGGCCCGCCCAGAGGGATTCGAACCCCCGTTCTTCAGAATCGGAAAAAGAATACAAATGCTTACAAGCCTTTATTTTATAAGGGTTTTATTATTTTTGACTTGCATATTGACTTGCATAATATCAATAAACAGTAAAACACCCCCGAGAAAGCACTCACGCTCTCCCGGGGATAACTTATGTATTATTCATTTTTCGTCTCGGTCTTTGCCTGTGCCGTGAGCTTATATACCTCAGCTTCAATCAGCGCTGTAACTTCATCAATATCAAACACAATGCCCTTCGAGAGCAGGAAGGAAATAACATAATCCTTCTTCTGCTGACCCGTTTTGCTGCCGTAAAGCTGTTCGGCGGCATTAACTGCAACGCCCACCCACTTTTTGAGTTCTTCAAGCTTTTCTGCAGAGAGCTTCTTTTTGAGATAGGGAATAAGAAATGTTGTGATGAGTGTTGCAAGCAGTGCAATAAGTGCCTGCATGAGTTCTGTGTAATCAATGTTCATTTTTATCACCTTTCTTAATAAATTTAATATTTTGTTGAGTTTCTGTTGAGTTTTTACTCAAAACACTTTACTTATGTGCCTTTTTGTTAAGATGTTTTTCCATCTCATTTATAGCGTGAGTTACAGGACCGTTGCAGCCCTGCTCCTGAAGGCCTTTAAGCGCAGCAAGCACGCCATAACATATAACTGTCTGTTCTTCCTTGAGGTCCTTGATTTCATCATCCTGTTTATTCTGCTTGAGCACCCACCTGTATGCTGCAAACACAGCACCGAACACTACAACTGCGGCACCGAAGAGCTCTGCAAGAAGAAGCAGCACATCCTTAAGCAATATTGCTTCTTCCATATTAAGCCCCCATCCTTTCACAATGATTGAGGCTCACCCAACCCGATGCAGTAAGACCCCATATGCCCTTGACCTTGGTAACGGTGAATTCAACGCCCTTCACATAGCCGTCATATTCGATGCCATTAAGAGCCTTAATCTGTGCACGTGCATTTGCAGTGAGGTCTTTCCACTTTTTCTTTTTATAACGCTTACCTGCACCGGAGCGTACTGTAAGCGTGGGTGACATTACCTTGTAAGAGCCTGTCTTATACTTTTTCTTTTCAACCTTGAAGGTAACAGGTATGTAAATAAAGCCCTGGAATTCATAACCGGGTGCAAGGTAGTAACCTGACTTCTTTGTATAGGTTCTTGTTCTGAAGCGTTCACCGCCGTAAGCACTTTCACTTGTCACGATGTCACCGTTTGCTTTAACCTTTTCAACAATAGCGACGTGGCCGCAGCCGTCACTTTCGTTCCAGAGCTGCCCCTTACGCCAACAGATAACGGCGCCTACTTTAGGCTTCTGTCCCCTCTTGTAGCCGTCAGCGGTGTTATTCCACCAATCCTCAGCGTTACCTCTTGAAAGCCTTGTCGGGCCTCTCAGAATTTCAAGCCATCTGCCATGGCAGAAAGCTGTACAATTCGGCAGGCATGAACCGTCTTCAATTTCAATACAGGGGTTGTTGCCGCCGTATGTTGTCTTAATAAAATCCTTATCATTCACACTCGGTGCGAAGGTTCTTTCAATAAAACTTGCCATTTAAATTACCTTTTCCTTTCAATACTTTTAAAATAGCTTCTTTTATGCGATTAAGATGCGCTATAATCGCAGCAGTAAAAAAATCACTTGGTGACATACTTATCACTCCTTAACAAATTAAGAATCAATAAAATCATATTTGTAATAAATCGCATAATTATCATTTTGTGTATTTCACAATAATTTCGGCAGACCATTTTGAAGCGTCATTTTTTTGTATCAATGTACAATTTACTGTTTTTCAAGTGACCTCAACTGAAATTATAAAACCTTCGTTGCATATCACTTTATTAGATGGAGATATTTGCTTATCCATATAAGTCATTGCCACTGAATTAAATTCGGGTATAGCCTCTTTAAACTTTGCATAAAGCTGAATATCTCCTGTGACTATGATGGTTCTTATTGGAGAGGTTTCTCCGTCATCCCACCCTACGAATTTATATCCATATTCCGCCACAGCTTGAAATGTCATCTGATTACCGTATTTACAAGTACCTGATACAATTACATCGCCGCCCTTATCTGTCCTTATTAAACAATCATAAGTTCTTGGGCTTTCGATGAACTGTGCAATAAATATAGTATCATCGTATGTGTAGCCAAGACTAGGTTCCCATCCGGTAAAGGTATATTCAACTTCAACTGTGCTTTCTTTTGTAGGAGTCGGCCCTGTGTACTTTGGTTTGATACCTGTCTCTATTTTAGTAGTTTGTAAAACTGTACCATCGTAATTCTTAAATGTTACCGTACATTTGAGTCTTCTAAATACGGCACGGTAAGTATAATCTTCTGTGACAGTAATAGTTCTTATTGCACTCTCTTCTCCGTCACCCCACATAACAAATTCATAATCAGATGAAGGGTTTATACGAGCTTCAAGAGTTACCTCTGTGCCATATTCATAAGTACCACCACCTAAAATATAACAGTCATCTGACACATCATCAGACCCGTCAAGTATAGTTCTTATCAAGGTAATAGTGTGTTGCTTCTTTGAAAATCGGGCTGTAAAACTAGCATCACTTGTGAGTTTGAATTGTCTCGGGTTTGCTGTTTCTCCGTCAGACCATTCAACAAACTTGTATCCTTCTTGAGGAATAGCTTCTATATAGAATGCATTAACATAATCTTCCCCTACAGAAACACCTTCCGGAGTTACTTCTCCTTCAGGAAAGTAAAAAATATCCTCGTCAGCTATTACTCGAGAACCCCATTCTACCTTACCTGCTTCTTTCGGTTGTATCTCTGCTTTAACTGTATAGCCTGTGAATGCTAAATAACAATCAATGTATATAGTGGATTTGACGTTGTTACCATCCAAAAACCTATCGTCTATGGTTATTGTTAAAGGATTATTTGAATAGTCATAATAGTTACCGTTAACTCCTCTAACTCTCCATATATCAAGTTTGTGATTAGATGGAATATCAGCCTTAACAGTGACAGTATCACCAAATTTATATTGTCCACCACCACTTAAAGTAGCTTTTGCTCCGTGTAATCCTTCACCATCTCTTAATACCACTTCACAGGGTTGAGGAGCAAAAACAGCACTAAATGTTGTGTTAGCAGTTACAGTAAAACTATAAGGGTTAACTGTACTCGTGATAGTTCCGCTTTGATTTGCCCAACCTGCAAATTTATAACCGGTTTTAGTGAATCTATTGTAGATTAAATTCCAAGATGTATCATACTTGTGATT
>JBGVGP010000031.1:0-2903 GCA_045121735.1 Acutalibacteraceae bacterium | reverse complement strand
TTTTTCTTTACCTTTGGTGTGTAGACGCCTACAACAACAAGGGCAAGAAGGGCAATAAAGGTCCAGTTGAAATTTCCTGTGGTTCTGACTGCTTGTGCAGCCGCTTTAGCAGCTTCCATTGCAGCTGCCGATCCGTCGCCGAATAACATTTTCTTTTTCCTCCTGTTTTTTAAATCTGTAACGTCAGGTTACAATAAAAATATATCATAACAGAAAAAAACAGTCAACATTTATTGTCGTAAAATGTTGACTGTTAATGTTTATTTTATAACTGATATTTTATCTATGCCGTATGACTTAAAAATTTCAATGGCCTTTTTTGTTATAAGCTCACCGCTTACTGTTACGGGAACAGCAGGAGGACAGGAAACAGTGGGCATTGCACAGATTCTGCCTTCGGCGCTGTCGGTGCTTATAGGCTCACTTTCGCTGAAGAATGCCTGACGGGGAGTAAGCACCTTTTCAGCCCTGAAGCTGTAGGGTGCACGGCACGGTCTTATTGCCTCTTTTTTTGTAATATGTAAAAAGGCAGACAGAATTTTTTCAAAATCTTCATCACTGTTTTCGGGAGTGAACATCATAACTGTAAACTCACTGTCACAGAATTCACAGGATATGCCGTTTTTCAGCAGATAGCTGCCGAGCTCGTTGCCTGTAAGTCCTGCCGAAAGGGGAGAAACCGTAAGCTTAAGGGGCTCACTTTCTTTAACGCCATAGCCGAGTGAAATAAGTCTTTCTTTAAGAGCTCCGACCTTGCATACTGTATCGGAAAGCTTTTTTTTGTAGCCACTGTCAAGATACCTGTTGCAAAGGTCAAGCGACTGCATGATAAGATATGACGGGCTTGTTGAAGCGTGAAGCGCAAGGCATTCCTCTGCAAGGGGGATAAAATCTCTGCCTCTTTCTCCTATGTGGAGGTAGGCACCGCCCGTAAGCACGGGAAGAGTCTTGTGTGCAGAATCGCAGCACATTGTAGCGCCGAGCTTTATCGGGTGGCTCTTTTCTTCGGTAAAGGCAAGGTAAGCTCCGTGAGCATTGTCCACAAGAAGGGGGATATTATGTCTGTTGCAAAGCTCTGCAAGTGCTTTTACATCCCACATTTTGCCAAGGTAATCGGGGGAGGTTATATAAACCGCGTCGGGCTTTCTTTCACATTCGAGGATGTATTTCTCAACCTCCTGTGCCTCGAGCACACAGGAGCAAAGGTGGTCACCCTCTGTGCCGTACATCCATTCGGTATCAAAATCGAGAAGCACGGCCGCATAAATAAATGCCTTATGCACATTTCTTGCTGCAAGTATAAGGGGCTTTTCCTTTTTACCCTTGCAGATAAGTGAAAGCATAGCCTTTATGCAAAGGGTTGAGCCCTCTGTGCTGTAAAGGGTTGCCGCCGAGCCGAAAAGTCGTGAGGCGTTATTTTCACTTTCCTTTATGATACCGTCAGCACTGTAAAGCACGTCGGCACCGTCGATTTCGGTAATGTCATATTTTTCGCAGCCGAGAAAGTCCTTCCCCTTATGGCCGGGCATGTGGAGCCTTGAAGCTCCGCTTTCCGAGTAGCGCCTGACAAAGTCGGCTATAGGAGTATTCATGCTTCTTCGCTTTCTGCTACCTGCATCATAACTGCACATTCAATACGCTTTTTGAAAAGCTCACAGCCCTGCTCGTAAACGCCCTCGATACTGCCTGTTGCGTGGTATGCATTTGCTGCACAGCCGCCTGAGCAGTAGAGCCTTGCCCAGCAGTCACGGCAGTCCTCTCTTGCGTAAGCGTTGCACTTACGGAATTTATCCTGACAGGCTGTGTTTGTAACACCGTCATAGATGTTACCGAGGCAGTATTCCTCATCACCTACAAACTGGTGACAGGGGTAAAGGTCACCCCAGGGAGTAACAGCCATATATTCTGTACCTGAGCCGCAGCCGGTAATTCTCTTGTAAATGCAGGGACCGTTCTTGAGGTCAAGCATGTAGTGGTAGAAGGTGAAGGGTCTGCCCTCCTTTTTGCGCTTGAGCATTTCCTTTGCAAGAATCTCGTACTGCTCAAAGAGCTTGGGCATATCCTCCTTTGTAAGTGCGCAGGGGTCGTCCTCCTTTGAAACAACGGGCTCCATGCTAAGCTCTGTAAAGCCGAGGTCAGCCATGTGGAAAATGTCCTTTGTGAAGTCAACGTTATTGTGAGTGAAGGTGCCGCGCATGTAGTAGTTTTTGCCCTCACGTGAGTCAACAAGCTTTTTGAATTTGGGAAGAATCTTATCGTAGCTGCCGTTGCCTGCATAGTCCACACGGAAGCGGTCGTGAACTTCCTTTCTGCCGTCGAGGCTTAAAACAACGTTGCTCATTTCCTTGTTGGCAAATTCAATTACCTCGTCATCGATGAGAACACCGTTTGTTGTAAGGGTGAAGCGGAAGTTTTTACCCTTTTCCGTTTCGATGCTTCTTGCATAGGCAACAAGCTGCTTTACAACATCCCAGTTCATAAGGGGCTCACCGCCGAAGAAGTCAACCTCAAGGTTGCGTCTTGTGCCGGAATTTTCAATAAGGAAATCGAAGGCTCTTTTACCTGTTTCAAAGCTCATAAGGGCTCTGTCGCCCTGATACTTACCCTGACTTGCAAAGCAGTAGGAGCAGTTGAGGTTACAGGTGTGTGCAACGTGAAGACAGAGTGCCTTTATAACCTTGCTGTTGTTTTTATAATCGAATGCAAGGTTTTCAAATTCATCAACACTGAAAAGCTTACCTGCCTCTTCAAGTGCCTTTACGTCACCGATGCATTCAAAAATTTCCTCCTTTGTAACATCGGGAAGGTGAGCGTATTTTTCGCTTATTTCCTTTACAAT
The DNA here is from genome assembly GCA_045121735.1 of Acutalibacteraceae bacterium. Classification (GTDB taxonomy): domain Bacteria; phylum Bacillota; class Clostridia; order Oscillospirales; family Acutalibacteraceae; genus UBA6857. Next base: position 64 of record JBGVGP010000031.1, on the reverse strand, counting down.
TTCATCCTCGGTCCTTGACTTGTACATTGCAATTACGTCATAAGCCACCTCGTCTACAGTGTGC
>JBGVGP010000030.1:0-4221 GCA_045121735.1 Acutalibacteraceae bacterium | reverse complement strand
GGTGCTTCTTACACCTGTAACGGTTACACTTAATAAAAACGACTACAATACCGTGCTTGAAAATCTTCAGGTATTTACTAAAGCAGGCTATCTTGTCGAGGATTTTGGCTCGGGTGTTGTAATTGTGCGTGAGTGTCCGATGCTTATTTCCGGTGACGATATTGAAGATACCGTTGTTGAAATTGCATCCTACCTTGTGCAGAACAAAACAAACGTTGAAAGTGAAAAAATTGACCGTATACATCACACCTCGGCCTGTAAGGCTGCAATAAAGGCAGGGTATAAGAACTCAACTGCCGAAATGAAGGTCCTTGCCGAGCAGGTGCTGTATGACGATGAAATACGTTACTGCCCCCACGGTCGTCCCGTGCTTATTGAAATGAGCAAATACGACCTTGAAAAACAGTTTGGCAGAATTCAGTAAAAAAGCGGAGAAAAACTATGCTTAAACCCTTGGTTGTTATTGTTGCAGGTCCTACTGCGTCAGGAAAAAGTGCCCTTGCCGTCGAAATTGCAAAAAGGCTTGACGGTGAGGTTATTTCAGCTGACTCTATGCAGATTTATAAGGGTATGGATATTGCTACGGCTAAGCCTACCGATGAAGAAATGCAGAACATACCGCATCATCTTATAAGCATTATTGATTCGAGCGAGACCTACAGCGTCAACGAATTCAAAAAGGATGCAACATCACTTATTGATAAGCTTGTTTCACAAAATAAGCTTCCTGTTGTAGCAGGAGGCACTGGCTTTTACATTGATACACTCGTCAAAAATACGGAGTTTCTTGACTATGAAAAAAGCGACATCCGTGAAGCTCTTGAAAAAAGAGCCGAAAACGAGGGGATAGTGAGCCTTTATAACGAGCTTAAGGAAATTGACAGCGAAACTGCCGAAAGGCTTCACCTTAACGATTCAAAGCGTATAATACGCGCCCTCGAGGTCTATCACAGCACAGGCAAAACCATAACACAGCAGTGCAGACTTTCACATCTTGAAGAAAGTCCTTACCGCTTTTGCATAATCGGTATCAATGCCCTTGACAGACAGCTGCTTTATGACAGAATAAACAAGCGTGTAGATATTATGCTTAAGGCGGGTCTTATAAAAGAGGCTGAGGAATTTTTCTCGTTGCCCGTATCGTCTACTGCGAAGCAGGCGATAGGCTACAAGGAGCTTAAGCCTTATTTTGACGGCTTGTGTTCACTTGACGAGGCAGTTGAAAGGCTTAAAATGGAAACCCGACGCTATGCAAAAAGGCAGTTGACCTGGTTTCGTAAAAGAGAAAACATAAGCTGGATTTATATCGACGGCAAAACGAAGGAAGAAATCACCGACGAGGCCTGCGGTATTATCCGTTCTTTTGAAAACAAATGAAAGGAATATTCCAATGAGAGAGCTATCAGTTGAAAAACGTTTTTCTGATATTGAGTTTAATCTTGATACCATAAGAGAAAGAATTTATAAAGCCGCTACTCATGTAGGGCGCAATCCTGAGGATGTAACCCTTATGGCTGTTACCAAAACAGTTGAGCCTGTTTTTATTAACCACGCTATCGAAAACGGCATTAACCTTATCGGTGAAAACAAGGTGCAGGAATTTCTTTCCAAAAAGCCTTATCTTAACCTCGAAAGCTGTGAATCACATCTTATCGGTCACCTGCAGACTAACAAGGTTAAGCAGATTGTTACCGAGGTTTCAATGATTCAGTCGCTTGACAGCATAAGGCTTGCAAACGAAATTTCAAAGCGAAGCCTTGAAAAGGGGATAGTTACTCCCTGTCTTATCGAGGTAAACATCGGCATGGAGGAGAGTAAAACAGGTCTTGAGCTTTCCTCACTTGAAGAATTGCTTTGCACTGTTTCACAGCTTGAGGGTATTAAAATCAAGGGTCTTATGACTATTCCTCCCATATGTGACGATGACAGTGAGCTTGACAAATATTTTTCGCAAATGCATAAAATATTTGTTGACATTAAGGATAAAAAGTTAGATAATATAGATATGAATATCCTGTCAATGGGTATGTCGTCAGATTATGAAGCTGCAGTCCGAAACGGCTCCACTCTTGTAAGAGTCGGCAGCAGCATTTTCGGACCGAGAATATATTAAAAGGTGGATAAAAAATGGATTTTTTCAAAAACTTAAAGGACAAGGTAAATGACGTTCTCTTTGTAAGAGACGAGGAATACGATGAAGACGAGGAAATGATTGAGCAGGAGCCTCAGTCCCAGCCTGAAGAGCCATCCTATGACGAAATGACACCTCCTCCCTATAACAGCTACAGCTATTCTCCCACAGGCGGACTTCACGCGCCCGAATACGAGTTTTCAAAGCCTGCTCAGACACCCAAGACTCCCGAATTCAAATTCACAAAGCCTGCACAGGCTCCCGCCGCACCCGAATTCAAGGTGTCAACCGAGAAAAAGAGCGCAAACATCTACGCTATGAACACCTCAAGACCCTTAAACAAGTTCAAGCTTAATTCAATTACCCTTAACGATATTTATGCCGCAAAGGATGTAGCACTTCTTATGATGGAGAAGGACACAATTCTCATTGTTAACTTCTCACCTCTTACTGAAAATCAGAAGCTTCGTGCAATGGATTTCCTTGACGGTGCAAGATGTGTTACAAATGCAATTTTTGCAAGACTTAACGACAATATCATCGTCTTCGTACCCGAAAACGTTGAGCTTCGCGGAGATTTCCAGAGCCAGGTAGATTTTGAATCAATGTAAAAATAAAGGACTGAAAATATTATGATGCTTCCAAATCAGATAACACTACAAAGCTTTTCACAAAACGGAAAGGGCGGCTACAAGGCTGTAGAGGTTGACGCTTTTCTTCAGCGTGTATACCAGAGCTATAACAAGCTTTACACAGACAACAAGCTTCTTACTGAAAAGGTTGACGAAACTGCTCCCTTAATCGAGGAATATAACAAGCGTAAGAATTCAATTGCCGATGCTCTTATCTGGGCAAAATCAACAGCCGAAAAGAATATTGAAGAGGCACAGTCAATTGCTGATAAGCTTATTGCCGAGGCAAATGAAAAGGCTGAAAAGCTTTACGCTGACAAATTGGCAGCAGCTGATGAATATTACACTACCAAAACCTCTGACGCTGATAAAAAGGCTGAAAGAGCCAAGGCAGAGCTTGACAGCATTAAAAAGCAGGCTGATGTATTTGCTGATGAATACACAAATTCGGTAAACGAAAAGGCAAAGGCTATAATCGAAGACGCAAACACAAAGGCGGCTTCTATTGTTGCCGACGCTTATGCCGATGCTAAAAGCGCCAAGGAAAAGACCGAAAAAATCCTTGCAGATGCAAATAAGGAGCTTAACCTTCTCAAGGCTGAGGCTTCAAAGATTAAAAATGAGCTTCTTTCACTTATTTCTCTTGCACAAAAGGCAGCAGAAGAGGTTGATAACAGAATGTTTGAGCCTGTTGAAGCAGCAGAGGATGAAAAGAAGATTATCCAAGCAGATAAAATTGACTTTGAGGATATCGAGCCCTTTACACTTGATGATATTAAGCCCGATGTACCCGAGGAAGAGAAAAAGGATATACCTCTTACCATCGGCGGCAACGAGGTAAACGCTTCACAGCCTGAATTTGTAAGATTTTTCGGCACTCAGTTACCTGATGTTGATGATCTTATTTCAAATATTTTCACTGCAGTAAGTGAGCAGAACGCTAAAAAAACAAGCAGTGAGGATGATAACAGCTTCAGATTCACAAACATTTTTGATGACCCTGCAGACAGAAAATAATCAAGCTTAACGAAAGACGGTGAGTATACTTGTCCCATAATAACAGAATAAGTATAAGAGTCCGTTTGTTAAGCGTTCTTGTTGTAGCGGCTATGCTCGGTATAGACCAGCTGATAAAATATTATGTTGATTTACATCTCAAGGGCAGAGAGCCTCTTGTTGTGATAAAAAACATTCTTCAATTCAATTACCTTGAAAACGACGGTGCTATGATGGGCTTTATGGGCGGTAAGACAACGCTTATGACCGTTCTTGCAATAATATGTGTTGCCGTTATGCTCTTTGTTATTTTTTCAGGTATAATAAATGACAGAATGGATTATTGGTGCTGTCTTTTTATGATTTCCGGCGGACTCGGTAATATAATTGACAGAGTGCTTCGCGGCTATGTCATAGATTATATTGAGGTTCTGTTTGTTGATTTTTATATTTTCAACTTTG
>JBGVGP010000029.1:0-1740 GCA_045121735.1 Acutalibacteraceae bacterium | reverse complement strand
ATCACCTCCTCTACTAATATGTCCAAGGAGGATATTGACAAGGCAGTTCACGAGGCAGAAAAGTTTGCTGAAGAGGACAAGAAGCTTAAGGAAGCAGTTGAGGTTAAGAACCAGGCTGAAAACACCATTTTCCAGACCGAGAAGACCATGTGCGAGCTTGGCGATAAGATTACCGAGGATGACAAGGCTCCTGTAAACGCAGCAATTGCAAAGCTTAGAGAAACTCTTAACGGAGGCAACATTGAGGCTATCAAGGCTGATACTGAGGCACTTCAGAAGGCATTCTACCCCATTGCTGAGAAGATCTATAATGCTCAGGCGGCACAGAACGGTCAGGGCGGTGCTGAAGGTGGCGCACAGGGTGCTGACGGCAACTACTACGACGCAGGCTTCGAGGATAAGACTAACAGCTAATCTGTCTGTCATTCAATTTTAATCAGCAATAAACACGATCAGGGCGAGTAAACCACTCGCCCTGATAAAACGTTAAAAACTATTATATAATATACAGTTTTTGTAAACCATTATTTACATTTTAGTACAAAATCACATAAAAAGGTATAACAATGGCAGAAAATAAAAAAGATTATTATGAAGTCCTTGGAGTGCAGAAGGGTGCAAGCGAGGATGAAATAAAGAAGGCTTATCGTTCTCTTGCAAAGAAATATCACCCGGATATGAACCCGGGTAACGCAGAGGCTGAGGTTAAGTTCAAGGAAGTAAACGAAGCATACGCAGTGCTTTCCGACTCTGAAAAGAGATCTAAATATGACCGCTTTGGTCACGATGCCTTTGACCCCACCTCAGGTGGCGGAGGATATGGCGGATTTGGTGGCTTCAGCGGTGCTGACTTTGATTTCGGTGACATCTTCTCGTCCTTCTTTGGCGGTGGATCGACATCATCATATTCAAGAGCTAATGCTCCTGTTGAGGGTGATGACGTCGGCGCAAGAATCAGTATTTCCTTTGAGGAAGCAGCCTTTGGGTGCAAGAAGGAAATAAGCTTTGCTAGAATTGAAAATTGCTCCGACTGTGGTGGAAGCGGTGCTGAGCACGAGGGTGATATTGAAAAATGTCCCGAGTGTCGCGGTACAGGTAGAGTTACCGTAAGACAGCAGACCATGCTCGGATATATGCAAACTCAACGTAGCTGTCAGCGTTGCGCAGGCAGAGGTAAAATAATTAAGTCTCCCTGTAAGAATTGTAACGGCAAGGGTCGCGTAAGACTTAATAAAAAGCTTGAAGTAAATATTCCCTCCGGTATTGACGACAGACAGAATATTGTTCTTCGCGGACAAGGTTCTGCAGGTCTTAATGGTGGTCCAAGTGGAAATCTCATTATTGAGGTAAGGGTCAGAGAAGATAAGATTTTCCGTCGTGAAGGTAATGACATTTACTGTGAAGTTCCTATTACTTTTGCCGAGGCAACACTTGGTGCGGAAATTGATATTCCCGTACTTGGTGGCGGAAGTGAAAAATACCGTATTCCCGAAGGAACTCAAAGCGGTACAGATTTTACTCTTCGTGGCAAAGGTATTCCTGACATCAACACTAAGCGTAAGGGTGATCTTATAATCACGGTTGCAGTTGAAACTCCGAGAAATCTTAACTCTAAGCAGAAAGAGCTTCTCAACGCATTTGCAGAATCGCTCGGTGAAAATAACAGTTCAAAAAAGCAGAGCTTCTTTAAAAAATTCTTTAAGTAAAATTTTATAGCAAAAAACACAGCTTATAGTCGAC
>JBGVGP010000028.1:0-2496 GCA_045121735.1 Acutalibacteraceae bacterium | reverse complement strand
CTGCTCCTCCTCCGCCACCGAAAAGCTCCTTAGTGCTCTTTGAGGGGAAGTCTGCGCCACCGGAAGCAAAGCCATAGGTAACCTTTGAAACAGGAATGATGGTTGTGCCGCCTTCAGCGTAAATAGCCTCACCGATGATTGTGCTTGTGTCTACAAGCTCACGGATTTTTTCAATTGTTGAAGAGAGAATTGCGCCTGCTGATTTTTCTGCCATTTTATTTTCATCCTTTCATTAAATGCTTAGGCTTGTTTTGTATTTGCTGACTGATTTTCGGCAGGCTTTTTCTTGCCACCCTTGATAAAGGTAATTACTACACCGAAAATAAGTCTTATTACCATTGCTATTGAGGCGTTGATGATTTTTCTTATGCACAGATGCATATCGAATAAGAACTCGCCCTGAGTTTTATTTGCAAGGAAATCGGTATCCACATCAATATCATATTTTTTTACAATATTGTTTGAGCAGATAAAGCCCATTAACGGATAGACCTTCTGACAGGTCTGTCCGTATTTTATAGCCGTAGAAGCCGCATCACCCGTAGCAACCGAAATATAAAAATATATTTCATCAAAAACGATGCTCTTGAAGATTTTACCGCCGTAGATTTTAAGGATTCTCACAAGGTTTGTAAGCACGGTCATCATACCGTCATAGCCGTTCGCCTTGACCATTTCAAGTATAGGGTTAGGCTTCTTCTCCTTGGGGGTATCCTCCTTCGGGGGCTTTTCTTCCTTAGGCTTTTTTTCCTTGGGAGCCTTTTCCTTTTTCGGACCCTGTTTAACAGGTAAAAGATCAAGCTTTATAAAGAGGTAACGGATGCTGACATGTATTTTGTCGTCATAGCCGACCGTTATATGAAACGGAATTGAAAGAACGACAACAAAAAGAGCGATTATGCCTAAAAGTATGTATAAAAAAGTCACTCTTTCACTCCTTTCACAATATCTTGATATATTTTACTCTATATTTTCGTTTTCGTCAACTGTTAATTGTAAATCGTTTTCGTTATTTTCATCATTTTCCTGTGCCTTTTCCTTTTCCTTGCTCGGTACGGGAGGTAAATCCTTGAGTGAGGAAAGGGAGAAGCAACGCAGGAAGTCCGGTGTTGTTCCGTAAATAAGAGGTCTGCCGGGTAATTCAAGTCTGCCCTTTTCTTCAATAAGTGATTTCTGGCAAAGATTTGCAATAACACCGGAGCAGTCAACACCTCTGACCTGCTCAACAAAGGCCTTTGTGACAGGCTGATTATAAGCAATAATGGCAAGCACCTCAAAGGCAGCCTGTGATAAGGGAGTGTTCTTTTTAACCTCAATTACTGCTCTTATGCTGTCAGCGTACTGCTTTTTTGTACAAAGCTGATATTTACCGTCAAGATTAAGAAGGCAAAGACCGCTTTCGGGTTTATCGTATCTTTCTTTTAATGTATGAAGTGCATTTTCAAGCACAGCCTCATCAGTCTGTAAGCCAAGGGCAAGTCTTTCAAGCTCTATAGGTTCACCCGTAGCAAAAAGCACCGCCTCAAGGCAAGGAAGTAATTCTTTATCAAGCATTTTCGTCACCGCCGTATTCAAATATCATATCGTCAGCATTAAGCTCACCAGTCTGCTGCACCTCGGGGTTTTCACCCTCGTCACCAACCTTGATTTTGTTGGCCTTAATAAGCTCAAGCATAGCAAGGAAGGTTGCCACCATTTCCGAGCGTGATTTTGCATCGGAGAAAAAGTCCTTGAAGGAATGCTTTGAGCCGTTTTTGAGTCTTGAGAAAATACCGCTGATTCTTGAACCCACCGAAATAATTTTCTTGGTCACAATAGCAGTAAAGGACTCTATCGGAGGAGGAAGCTTTCTGTTGCCTCTGCCGACAGCGGAAAGATAGAACCTTATAAGCTCATCACCCTCGTGAAGACGCTCATATCTGGTGCTTTTTTCTATCTCCATTGTATTGCGGTAAAAGTAGTTGAAGCCGTCACTCTGTTCGGCTATTTTACCTGCCATAATTTTACAGTCACGGTATTCAATAAGCTCACCTGTAAGCTCCTTTTTAAGCTCCTGTGCCTCTTCGTGTACGGGAAGAAGCGAAACAGACTTGATGTATACAAGTCTTGCAGCCATTTCAAGAAATTCACTGGCAATTTCCATGTCGGCCTCTTCCATCATACGAACATACTCTATGTACTGCTCAACAAGCTGAAGAATCGGAATGTCATTTATATTCAGTTTGTGTTTGTTTATAAGATGTAAAAGCAAGTCCATAGGACCTTCAAACACATCAAGCTTATACTGTAATTTTTCCATATAAATAACACCTTAAATTTAAGAAATAAAGATAAAGGGTAAGGATACAACAAACTCAATTGCTGTAAGAAGCACATCACTAAGACCGCTTATTACCCAGTCAAGTGAGCCTGTAAGAATAAGAACAATAAAAGCAAGTCCGATATATCTTTCATACTGCATTATTTTATAATAATACCTGTCGGGTAATACTACAT
>JBGVGP010000027.1:0-4330 GCA_045121735.1 Acutalibacteraceae bacterium | reverse complement strand
TTATTTTGTTATAGATAACTCTTTCGTGCGCAGCATGCTTGTCAATAAAGTAAACCTTATTGTCATATTCACAGATAATGTAGGTTTTAAAGGCTTCACCGAGAAGTCGTAAGGGCTTTGGTGAAATTGCCTCCTGCTCCTCAACAGTACGAACGGGCACAAAATTATGTGAGGGCGGAACATATTCTGATTTTAAGGGCTTATTAGCCTCAGGCTCTGGTGTTACAGGCTTACTTACAGCAGGCTTAACCTCCGTTGCCTTTGCCTTAAATGAAGCAATAACATCAGGCTCTTCTTTATTTATAATTACGGGGTTTTCACTCTTTGGTGCTGAAACCGTAGCTTTATATTCGGCTGATGAAATGTTTGTCCAGAAGTCCTTTTTCTTTTCGGGAGCAGTGTGAGCTACAACAGGTGCCGAAGCTACGGGTACTGCAGGCTTCTGTACAGGTGCAGGTGTATTTACAGGTGCCGCTTCAACCCTCTTGGGTATAACGGAAACAGGCTCATCCTCAACTGCTAAAAGCAGCTGACTTGCTGCAGCACGTGTCTTTTCTGCAACCTTTGCAAGGTTCATAACAACAGGTGTATCTGATACCTCGATTGCGCTTTTTACTGCATAATAAACCGCAGAGGTTACCCTTCTTTCGTCGCTGAAGCGCACCTCTGTTTTAGCAGGATGAACGTTTACGTCAACAAAATTGGGCGGAATTATTATATTAAGCACACAGCTCGGGAATTTGCCTACCATAATTGAGTTCTTGTAGGCATTCTCCATTGATGCCATACATGAGCGTGATTTGAAAAATCTGTTGTTGAGGAAGAAATACTGCATTGAACGTGAGGGTCTTGAAAAGGCAGGCTTACATACGTAGCCTTCAACCTTTATTCCGTCAAGCTCGTAATTAACCTCTACAAGTGAATCAGCAAAGGCTCTGCCGAAAACGGAGTAAATTGCTGACAGGGTTTTGCCGTCACCGGGAGTTATAAGCGCCTGCTTACCCTCACGGATAAAACGGATGCTCACACCGGGGTTTGAAAGGGCAATTCTGTCAACAACCTCAGCTACAGCATTAGCCTCGGAAACATCACGCTTTAAGAATTTCATTCTTGCAGGTGTGTTGAAGAAAAGGTCTCTTACAATAATTGTAGTACCCTGCGGACAGCCTGCCTGCTCGTAACGGGTCTGTACACCGCCTTCAATAGCATAAGAGGTGCCGTTGCTTTCATTTTGTGCCTTTGTAAGGATTTCCGTGCGTGAAACGGCGGCAATTGAAGCGAGTGCTTCACCGCGGAAGCCGAGGGTAAATATTGAGTTAAGGTCATTTTCATCTGCAATTTTACTTGTAGCGTGACTTATAAATGCCTTGGGAACATCCTCATGCTCAATACCGCAGCCGTTATCGGTGATTCTTATATAAGTAACACCGCCGTTGCGAATTTCAAGTGTGATAGAGGTTGCACCTGCATCTATTGAGTTTTCCATTAATTCCTTTACTACGCTTGCAGGTCTTTCTACAACCTCACCGGCTGCAATAAGCTCTGCAACATGCTTTGAAAGTACATTTATTCTTGCCACGGCACATCCTCCTTTATATTAATTGATTTGTCTTTTAAATGTCTGTGCTTTTTGCATAAGCAACAAGCTCGTGAAGTGTTGTAAGCGCTTCAATAGGTGTAAGGGTGTTTACGTCAATATCCTTGAGCTTCTGTGCAAGCTCACCGTTGAATTTACCCGAAAGTGAGAGCTGATTTTCTTCCTTTTCTTCCTTTTCGGGAAGAGACTTCATAAGCTGTGAGGCATCGGGACGGTTTGCTTCAAGGTATCTGAGAATCTTTCTTGCTCTTGCAAGCACACTCTGGGGTAAATCGGCAAGCTTCGCTACCTCAATACCGTAGCTTCCGTCAGCAGGGCCACGCACAATACGGCGAAGGAAAATAACGTCTTCTCCCCTCTTTTTAACGGAAATATTATAGTTTTTTACACCCTCAAGCTGATTTTCGATTTCTGTAAGCTCGTGATAGTGGGTTGAGAAAAGTGTTTTTGCACCGATTTTTCTCTTGTCGGCGATATATTCAAGCACTGCTCTTGCAATACTCATACCGTCAAAGGTTGAGGTGCCTCTGCCTACCTCGTCAAGGATGATAAGACTTCTTCTGTCGGCATTTTTGAGTATATCGGAAACCTCACTCATTTCTACCATAAAGGTTGACTGACCTGTTGCAAGGTCATCGGATGCACCGACACGTGTGAAAATGCTGCCGACAATGCCAAGCTGTGCGCTTCTTGCAGGCACGAATGAGCCTACCTGTGCCATAAGACAGATAAGGGCAACCTGGCGCATATATGTGGATTTACCGGCCATATTGGGGCCTGTGATAATTGCACAGCGGTTTGACTCGCAGTCCATATTTGTATCGTTTGGCACAAAGGGCATATCCTTAAGCATAAGCTCAACAACAGGATGTCTGCCGTCTGTAATCTTAAGGTCGGAATTGTCGGTCATTGCAGGACGGACATAATTGTTTTTAACTGCGGCGTTTGCAAGTGAGCAAAGCACGTCGGTAACTGCAATGGCATCGGCAGTGCCTTTTATACGGTTGAATTCGTTTGCAACGGCCTTTCTTACCTGACAGAAGATTTCATACTCAAGCTTAACCATACGCTCCTGCGCACCGAGAACCTTGCTTTCAAGGTCCTTAAGCTCCTGGGTGATATATCTTTCGCAGTTTGAAAGGGTCTGCTTTCTTATATAGGTTTCGGGCACAAGCTCCTTATAGGAGTTTGTAACCTCAATATAGTAGCCGAAAACTCTGTTGTAGCCGATGCGAAGCTTGGGAATGCCTGTAAGCTCCTTTTCACGGTTTTCAATTTCGGCAATGTATTTTTTACCGTTGTTTTTGATGTCAGCAAGGTAGTCGAGCTCCTCGTTGAAGCCCTCACGGATAATATCACCCTCACGAAGAGTAAAAGGTGCATCCTCTCTTATAGCTGAATCAATAAGGCTGTAAATGTCTTCAAGGCAGTCAATTGCATTGTACTGTGAAACAAGGTATGAGCTTGTCGAATCCTTGAGAAGCTCCTTGATTGAAGGCAGAGTTGCAATAGTCTGCTTAAGGGAGTTAAGATCCTTAGCGTTTGCTGTTTCATATACAATTCTTGTAAGAAGACGCTCAATATCAAATATATTTTTAAGAGCCGAAGAAAGCTCTGTAAGCTTCATATTATCATTATAAAGCTCGTCAACAGCATTGTGTCTGCGTGAAATCTGTGCGAGGTTTATAAGGGGCTTTTCAAGCCAGGAGCGAAGTAATCTTCTTCCCATTGAGGTGCCGGTGCTGTCAAGAACCCACAAAAGTGAGCCCTTCTTTTCACGGCTTCTCATGGTTTCGGTGATTTCAAGGTCACGCTTTGTAGAGTAACCTATTTTCATAAACTGACTATCGGAATAAAGATTGATTTCTCTTATATTGTCAAGGTCGTTTTTCTGTACGTTTTTAAGGTATTTTATAGCACTGCCTACTGAAATAAGTGCAACAGGCAATGCATTGAGACCGAGTGAGGATATTTTTTCCTCGCCAAAATGGTCACAGCAAACCTGACGGCAGTTTTCAAGGTCAAAATAACTGTCATCGGGAAGCTCGCAGGAGGCTTCAAGCTTTTTTGAAATAAAGGAAGCAACGCCGTCAAAGGAAGCTGTTTTACGGTTAACGATAATTTCACTAGGCATATAAACGCCAAGCTCGTTTATAATACAGCTTTCAATATCATCCTCTGCATTAAAGCAGGTTAAATTGAGTGTACCTGTTGAAACATCAACAAAGCAGATGCCTGCGCCTGTTTCATCAGTGAAAACACAGGTAAGATAGTTATTTTTATTTTCGTCGAGCATATTGTTTTCGATGATGCTGCCCTTCGTGATAATTCTTACAACATCTCTTTTAACAATGCCCTTTGCAAGTGCGGGGTCCTCAACCTGCTCACAGATTGCTACCTTATAGCCGTTTTTGACAAGCTTTGCGATATAGTTATCTGCTGAATGGAAGGGTACACCGCACATAGGTGCTCTTTCACCGTTACCGCAGGCTCTGCCCGTAAGGGTAAGCTCGAGCACCGAGGATGCAGTTTTTGCATCCTCGAAAAACATTTCATAAAAGTCACCCAGGCGGAAAAACAGTATCGTATCCGGATAATCCTTTTTAATTTCAAAGTATTGTGCCATCATCGGCGTCATTTCTGACATTTTGTTTTTCCTCCTGTGCTTTATGACTTGTTTAAAATTTTGAAATTAGTGGCAGCCGCTGCAGCTTGAGCATGAACCGCCGCAGT
>JBGVGP010000026.1:0-4043 GCA_045121735.1 Acutalibacteraceae bacterium | reverse complement strand
TTCTGCCATCCCTGTCAGGTAATGGCAGACCTTCAGACAATCCGTGAGCACAAGGGCAAAAACCTTAAGGGACTCAAGCTCTGCTACATCGGTGACGGTAACAATATGGCAAACAGCCTTATTGTAGGTTGCATCAAAATGGGTATGAGGGTTGCAATTGCATGTCCCAAGGGCTACGAGCCTGACGCTTCCGTAGTTGAATGGGCAAATGCAAACGGTGACCTGCTTGTAACCGAGGATATCATTGAAGCATGTACAGGTGCAGATGTTCTTTACACCGACGTATGGGCATCAATGGGTCAGGAAAGCGAAGCTAAGGAAAGACAGCAGATTTTCAAGAGCTATCAGATAAACGATGAAGCAGTAAAGGCCTCCAATGAGGGCGTAATGGTGCTTCACTGTCTTCCTGCTCACAGAGGTGAGGAGATTACCGAGGAGGTGCTTGAAGCACACGCTGCAGAAATTTTTGACGAGGCAGAAAACAGACTCCACGCACAAAAGGCAGTTCTTGTTAAGTGCTTCACTGAATAATTTTAAAATCAAATTATTGAAGGCAACCGGTCGGCTTGTGTGTCGTCCGGTTGACCTGTAATGGGGTATAAAATGTTAACTATTCTTGTTGTAATTTACGTTGTATTTATATCTCTCGGGCTTCCCGATTCTCTTCTAGGTGTTGCCTGGCCCGTGCTTCACGGTGAAATGAATCTGCCCGAAAGCTTTGCTTCGGTTATGAGCATAATCATTGGCGTCTGCACAGGCGGTGTTAGCTTCGTTTCGGGTACACTTATAAGAAAATTCGGCACAGCGAGGGTTACTCTGGCCTCGATTTTTGTAACTGCCTTCGGTCTTATCGGTATAAGCCTTTCACCGAATATTGTTCTTATGCTTATATTCAGCATTATTTTAGGCTATGGCGCAGGTGCTATCGATACGGGCGTAAATAATTTTGTATCACTTCACTATAATGCCTCGCATATGAATTTTCTTCATTGCTTCTGGGGCGTCGGTGTTACCGTAAGCCCCGTAATAATGTCCGTCTTCCTCGGCGGTGAGGCAGGCTCGTGGCGTAACGGCTACCGTGTTGTTGCTCTTTTGCAGGTGCTTATTGCGCTTTCGGTTATTGCTGTAATGAAAAAGTGGATAAATGTCGAAAAAAACACCGTGGCTGATGACGGTGAAGACGGCGAAAAGGAAGAAAAGGGCTTTTTTGAAATTATGAAAATCAAGGGTGTCCCTATGAGCATCCTTTCTCTCGGTCTTTATTGCAGTATGGAATTTATCTGCGGAACCTGGGGGGCAACCTATATCGTAAACACCTTTGCCCTTGACCCCTCGGCGGCTGCAAAATGGGTGTCGCTTTACTATGGCGGCATAATGCTGGGAAGACTCGTTTCCGGCTTTGTTGCAACAAGACTGGGGGATAACAGACTTATAAAGCTCGGTATAGTATTTTCTCTTTTAGGAATTGTTATTCTGCTTCTTCCGATAGGCAAGGCCTCTCTTGCAGGCTTTCTTGTAATGGGCTTCGGCTTCGGACCTGTTTTCCCGAGCGTGCTTCACAATATTCCCGAGCGCTTCGGTGCAAAATATTCTGCCGATATCACAGGCTTTCATATGGGCGGAGCCTATGCTATAGGCTTCGGCTTCCAGCTGGTTTACGGATTTGTTGCTACTGCAGTTACTTTTAAAATAACAGGCTTCCTTCTTCTTGCTCTTTGCGCCGGTGTGTTTCTTTCTAATGCAGACGCACTTAAAAGAATTGCTGAAACAAACAGTTGAAAAAATAAAAACGATGTGTTATTATGTTGTAAAGTAATTATTAAGGAGAATAAAAAATGAAAAAGTTTAACAAGCTTACAGCACTGTGTCTCGCACTTCTTATGATGCTTTCACTTGTGCCTGCTTCACTTGCTGCCGAGGCTGATACCTGTCCTGTGATTTATCTTCCGGGTATTGCTTCAAGCACTCTTTACCATGATGTAAATGACCCCTCTACCGAGGTTGTTTTCCCAAGCGTGGATGAGGTTAAAAAAATGGTCACTGACAAAATTGCTCCTGCCCTTATTGTTTATGCAGCCGACAAGGACGCTGACAAGCTTGCAGGTGTTCTCAGTGAGCAGTTCAATATTATTTTTGCAGGTCACTTCAACAATGCTGACGGTTCCCCCAAGGGTAATTCAGGTGCAATTGTATCCTATCCGTCAAAAATCTCCAAAAATTCAAGAGTACGCTTCGAATGGGACTGGAGATGTGACCCCTTTGATGCAGCTTCAAAGCTTAACGATTTTGTTGATTATGTATGCACAACATCAGGTAGTGACAAGGTAGCGCTTGCATCTCATTCACTTGGCTCTGTTGTAATTCTTACATATCTCAATGTTTACGGCGATGACAAAATTTCAGGCATCGTTTACGATACTCCCGTAGTTGACGGTGTTAACTATCTCGGTGAGTTCCTTTTAGGTAATTTTGAAACTGACGGTGAGGCTCTTATCAGCACCGTAAGCGGTCTTTTCAGCGCTTCAGAGGACAGTGCTTTTATTGAAAGCATTATGGATATCTTCACTCTCGCAGGTATTCCCGCAGAGCTTTCAGCTCTTTTCAATTCTGCTATTGATGAGGTTATGCCTGTGCTTTTCCGTGATACCCTTGTACCTCTCTTTGCCCGTTGGCCCTCAATCTGGGCAATGGTGCCTGAGGCTGACTTTGATGCTGCAGTTGATTATATCTTTACTAATTATCTTACCGATGAGGATGCAGCTGTTCTCAAGGAAAAGATTATAAAGTACAACGAAGAAATCAGAGAAGACAGAAAAGAGGTGCTTCTTGATTTTGATAATGACGGCAGAATAGCGGTAATTTCAAGATACGGCTACTCCTCACTTCCTCTTATGGACAGATGGGCAGAGATAGGTGATACCGTTGTTGAAACAAAGAGCAGCTCTCTCGGTGCAACAACAGCCCCCGTCGGCAGCATTCTTGACGACGCTTACCTTGCAGATAAGGATGCAGCCTACATTTCTCCCGATAAGACAGTTGACGCTTCAACCTGTCTTTTCAAGGAGAAAACATGGTTCATCAAGGGTCTTGAGCACGGTAAAGCAAGTGCAACCTCAGCATTGTATTCCTCACTCCTTTTCGGCCAAGAGGAGGCAACCTGTGATAACTACACGCTTTCACGCTTCAGCGCTTACGATGCTGAAACAGAAAGCATAGTTGCCGATACAAGTGAGCCCGAGGCAATCGGGGAGAAGTCTCCCTTACAGGTGCTCTTTAACTTCCTTAAGGAGCTGTTCAAAAAGCTTTTCAGCTTTTTCAAAATCGGCTGATAAACAGTATAGTTACGGAAACGGTTTTAGCACCGTTTCCGTTTTTTTATCTTTTCAAACCACTTGAAAAAGACACAGAATTACTGTATAATAATTATTTAGATTTTGAACTTCGGGAGATAGTTAAATGAGTAAAAAAATTATTGTAGTCGGTGCAGGTGCCGCAGGCCTTATGGCTTCGGGTATAGCAGGTGAAAACGGTGCCGACGTGCTTCTTATTGAGCGTAACGACAGAGTCGGCAGAAAGGTAATGATTACAGGTAAGGGCAGATGTAATATAACAAACAACTGTACCCTTATAAATGACCTTATTTCTTCGGTGCCTACTAACGGCAGATTTTTATACGGTGCATTTTCACGCTTTATGCCCATTGATACAATTGAATTTTTTGAGGATATGGGCGTACCCGTAAAGGTCGAAAGAGGTAACCGAGTTTTCCCCGAAAGTGATAAGGCAGTAGATGTTGTTGACGCACTCAACGCCTTCAGCCAAGACAGCGGTGCAAAGCGCATAAAGGGCAGAGTTACCGAGCTTGTTATTGCTGACGGTGAGGTTAAGGGCGTTAAGCTTGAGGATGGCAGTGAGCATTCTGCCGATGCGGTTATTGTAGCAACAGGCGGCGTTTCCTATCCGCTTACAGGCTCAACAGGTGACGGCTATGAGCTTGCAAAGCAGGCAGGTCACACAATAACAGAATTAAAGCCATCACTTGT
>JBGVGP010000025.1:0-2295 GCA_045121735.1 Acutalibacteraceae bacterium | reverse complement strand
CTCTGTCAGCTTTATATCGCCGTCAAGATTACCCCACTTTTCAATGGCAACTATTGCGGCAAGGACCTTGACAAAGCCTGCGGCAGGAGTTTTCTTTTCACTGTCCTTTTCAAAAAAGACAGTACCCTCGTCAAGATTTTCAAGATAATATATATCTGAATGAAGCTGTGAGGTGACTGTACCCGAGTCAAAAAGTGCTGACGCAAGGGGCATACAGAGGCTCACAACCGTAATTATGCAAAGAAAAAAGGAAATCAGCTTTTTCATTTATCTACACTCCGGTTGACAAGTTTTTGAATTTATGCTTTAATTATCAGTATAAATATCAGTTAATTATAAAAAGACAGATATATTATATCAATTACCGACAAAAAAGTATATAGATAAAATAAAATTATCTTCAAAAAAAACTGCTTTTTAATAAAAAAACAGTCTAGAGAAAGGACAGCGTAAGCCTATGATTTATGTAACCGGTGACACACACGGAATATATTCACGCTTTGAGGACCCCCGTCTTAAAAAGCTCGGCAAGGGAGACACCCTTTTAATCTGCGGTGACTTCGGCTTTTTGTGGAACGGCTCAAAGGAAGAAATCGGCATACTCAAAAAGCTCAGCAAGAAAAAATACAACATCTGCTTTGTAGACGGCACCCACGAAAATTTTGACCTTCTGGGTAAAATCAAAATCAAGCGCTGGAACGGCGGAAAGGTGCACCACATCGGCGGCAACATCTTCCACCTTATGCGCGGTCAGGTTTATAAAATTGAGGACAAAACCGTGTTCACCATGGGCGGCGGTGAAAGCCCCGACATTGACATCCGCTTTGAAACAGAGACCTGGTCAGACAAGGAAATTCCCACCCGTGAGGAGCTTGTTGAGGGCGTTGAAAACCTGCAGAAGGCAGGCGGTAAAATCGACATCGTCATCACCCACGAGCCCCCCGCAAAAATCAAGGACTTCCTCCTTTTAGGCACAGGCACAGATGCAAGCATCACCGCAATCAACACCTACCTTGAGGACGTAAGCAGAACCTGTAAGTTTCAGCATTGGTACTTCGGCTCACTGCATATGGACAAGTTTATTTCAAGCACCCACGCCTGCGTATTCAACAACATCATTAACGCAAAAACGGGCCAGGTTGTTACGAGATAAGCGAGGCGGAGCTTCGCAGTAGCCAGTAGTCAGTAGTCAGTAGTCAGGAAGCCGCCCGATTTGGGCGGCTTTTTCAATTCGGAATTCGGAATTAACTCCCACCGTCTTTTTGCTGCGCAAAAATCCACCTCCTTACGGAACAAAAGTAACAAATGTAACAAATGTAACAATATTTCCTATAAAGTTTATTTTTCTCTTGTTCTGTTATAATACTTTATTTATAAAAAATATTGTTACTATTGTAACAAAAGAACAAAAACCCTTATAAACACTGGGCTCAGAGGCTGTCACAAAGTGTCACAAAGCGTCACAAAAAGCAAATCTGTGACACTATATATCAACAATTTCTACAAAATCATCGTCTATCCGTTCAAAGGAAGCTGTTATTTTCCTGGTCCAATAACGTTGCTGTTTATACAGCTCAAATCTTATCATCCCCTCTCCCCTTTCCCAGCCGTCAAGGTTGTCAAGTATGACACCAAGCTCTCTTGACTGACGCATAGTCGGCTTGTCGAGCATACCGAGAGCTTCGGTCCATATTTCGAGTATGCAGGTTTCGGTTTTGGTTTCAAGAAAGCTTTCAATAACACCTATGCGCCAATCGTCCTCGGTGGCGCTTTTCTGCTTTTTCATTACCTCTTCAAGCATTTCCATTGTAACAGCGTGGTGTACCTTGCCCCTTTGCCAAAGGTCATATGCCTCTGCCCAGCATTGCTCTATGTACTTTTTAACGGCATTTTCGTGAGCGTAAAGCTTACCCGGCTTTATACTGCACCATACGGGGTAATAGCGTCGGTTGCCCGTTTTGTCACTGAAGGGCTGACGCAGATTCGTTGTGCCGATGAAGATACACTGACGGGGTATTTCCTCGCTGAACTGGGCATAGGGACGGCGGTAGTTGTCACTTTTGCGGTCAAGGTACTGCTTTGCCTCCTCCTGCTTTTCCCTGCCCGAAACGGCAAGAAGCTCACTGATTTCGCAAATCCATTTACCCTGAATCTGCTCAATGCCCACGTTACCCTTGATTTCACTCACTCTGCCGTACCATTCGTCATTCATCGAAAGCCAGGAGGTAATTGTGCTTTTGCCGTTGCCCTGCTCACCCTGAAGCACGATAACATCGTCAACCTTACAGCCGGGGT
>JBGVGP010000024.1:0-4795 GCA_045121735.1 Acutalibacteraceae bacterium | reverse complement strand
TCGCGCACTACAAGAGGTGCAGTCATAAGCACTCTTTCTGCCTTTTTTGCGTTTATACCTATCTGTGTCAACATAAGCTTCACCTTACCGTAAAAACTGTTCCGACGCTGTGTCCGTCAATAAGCTTATAAATATCCTGGGGTGCAGTTCCGTTCATTATAACTGTAGGAATTCCGGCAGCTGTTGCAATTTCTGCGGCGTGGATTTTAGTCACCATTCCTCCTGTACCTCTGTCGGTACCCGCGCCACCGCAAAGAGCAATAATATCATCGTTTATTTCTCTTACAACGGGAATGAGTCTTGCATCGGGATTTTCGTTGGGATTATCGTCGAAAAGACCGTCAATATCCGAAAGAATGATAAGAGCGTCGGCCTTTACAAGCCTTGCAACAATAGCTGAAAGTGAGTCGTTATCACCGTAAACAATTTCCTCTGTGGCAACGCTGTCGTTTTCGTTTACAATAGGCACTGCCTCATATTCAAAAAGCTTGAGAAAGGTGTTTTCAAGGTTTGTTCTTCTCTGCTCGTTTTCAATGTCGCTTTTTGTAATAAGCAGCTGGCCTGTTTTAACTCCGTTTTCACCGAAGTATTTATCGTACATAAACATAAGCTCACACTGACCTACGGTTGCCGCGGCCTGTCTGCCGGGAATATCCTTCGGTCTTTCCTTAAGACCGAGCTTACCGACACCTACACCTATTGCGCCTGAGGTTACAAGTATAACCTCTCTGCCGCTGTTGTGAAGGTCAGCAAGCACGGAGCAGAGCTTAACCATTCTTCTTATATTGATTTTACCTGTTTCGTGAGTAAGGGTGGAGGTACCCACCTTTACGACGAGACGCTTTGCATTTTTAATTTCCTGCACTGTAAGCACCTTCTAATATCTTTTTGTATTCTTTTTCGCTTTTCACCTTGCCGACGGCAGTAAAAAGCATTTTATCAAAGGTAAAGTATTTGCCGTAAACTCTCTTCACGTCGTCAATAGTTACCTTTTTGATGTCTTTTATAATATCGTCATCCTCTATCACTCTGCCAAGAAGAAGCGTGTTATAGCCCGTAGCTGAAAATTTGCTGTGAGGCTGCTCACGGGACATTATAAGGCTTGAAATAAGCTTTTCCTTTGCAATCTCAACCCTGCGCTGTGTTATAGCTTCAGGAAAGCAACGGATAACGCCTACCGTTTCCTCTATTGCCTTTTTTTCGCTTTTTGGCACAAGGCTCATTGATATTGCAGTATAGCCGCCGCGCACATAGCGTCCGAGCCAGCAGTCGATACCGTAAACAAGACCGAGGTCCTCTCTTATACGCTGATTAAGCATTGAGGAGGTGCCTGTGCCGAGAATAAAGGTACATACCTGCAAGGCATATAAATCCTCGTGCCTTAAGGGCACACCGGGAAAGGTAAGCATAATGTGTGTCTGCTCTGTCGGCATATTCTTAAGGGCAAAGCCGCTGCAAAAGGGCAGCTCACCCGACGGTGACTCCTGACCCTTTTCAGGCAAAGAGGAAAAATACTGCTTTATTTTTGAAAGCATCTCATCCTCGTCAAAGCTTCCGCCGACACCGATTACAATATTTTCACCCACATAGTAGCTTTCCATATAGGAGAGAATTTTTTCCTTTGTAAGGCTCTGCACGCTTTCTGCCGAGCCTAAAATCTCGTAGCTGAGATTATCCCCTGCAAAAAGCACGTGCTCGTTAAGCTCATAGCACACATCGGAGGGATCATCCTCACACATTGAGATTTCCTCAAAGACTACGCCCTTTTCCGTTTCAATATCCTTTTCGTCAAGACGCGGTGAGGTCAGCATATCAAAAAGTATGTCTGCCGCCGCAAGAATACGGTAGTCGAGAGCCTTTGTGTAAAAGAAGGTATATTCCTTTGTTGTATAAGCGTTTACCAAGGCGCCTATTTCATCCATACCCTCGGCAATTTCAAAGCCGGTACGGCTCCTCGAGCCCTTGAAAACAATGTGCTCCATAAAATGTGAAATTCCGTTGTTATCGGCATTTTCGTTTTTACAGCCCGCACTTACCCATACTCCCACCGTAGCCGAGCGCAAGCGCTCATCGGGAGCAAAAAATACGCGTATTTTGTTGGGTAAGGTAATTGTTTTCATAGAAACTCCGTTTCAATTCGCAATTCGCAATGCGCAATGCGCAATCGCGGAAAGCATAGCAATAAATTACAAGCTACTTCCCGCCCATCAGGTTACGACTCACGATTTTTGCTTTTTGGTTATAGCCATAAGTATTTTAGTAATTTCTTTACAATCTTCGTATATATCTGTAAAATGAGTTGTTTCAATATATCCGCTTTCATGTAAAAGTTCAAGCCAATATAATGTTTCTTCAGCTTCTTTAAGAGCAATGTTGAATTTCGCATAAAAATCAGCTGTACTTTGTCCTCTTACAGCTTCGCGCACATTAGCTCCGACACTTGTTCCTGAACGAAGTATCTGTTTAGATAAAACATACTCCTTATGCTCAGAAATCATATATTTATAAAGCTTGATTATCCTCAATGCAAATCTTTTGCTTTTATCCAGAATAATATTTTCCTGCTTCATTTTAATCCTCTCTTGCTTGGCGGACAATCAACCTTCCGCTTTAATTCTATACATCCGCGATTGCGCATTACGCATTGCGAATTGCTAATTAAATCAATTGGCAAACTGTGAATTATAAAGCTCAGCGTAAAAGCCGTCCTTTTTAAGAAGCTCCTTATGGTTGCCTGTTTCAACAATATGGCCGTCGCGCATAACGATGATTGTGTCAGCCTCACGGATTGTTGAAAGTCGGTGGGCAATAACAAAGTTTGTTCTGCCCTGCATAAGGTTATAGGTAGCACTCTGAATCTGAAGCTCGGTTCTTGTATCAACCGATGAGGTAGCCTCGTCAAGAATGAGAATATCGGGAGAAGCAAGAATTGCTCTTGCGATTGTAATAAGCTGACGCTGACCTGCTGAAAGGTTGGCACCACCCTCTTCAATTACGGTATCGTAGCCGTCGGTGAGAGTGCCGATGAAGCTGTCGATTTTCGCAGCCTTTACGGCTTCCTCAAATTCTTCCTCAGTAGCGTTCTTTCTGCCGTAGTAAATATTTTCCTTGAGTGTGCCCTTGAAAAGCCAGGTATCCTGAAGTACCATACCGAAAATATTGCGCAGATTTTCTCTTGAAATATCCTTTATGTTCACGCCGTCAACAAGGATGTCGCCGCCCTGAATTTCATAAAAGCGCATAAGAAGATTGACAATAGTTGTTTTACCTGCACCTGTGGGACCTACGATAGCAACAAGGTCGCCCTTGTTAACCTTAAGGTTAAAGTCTCTAATAAGAGGCTTTTCGGGAAGGTAGGAGAAATCAACGTTTCTGAATTCAACACTTCCGCCGCTTTCAAGATAAAGCTCCTTCTTTGTATCCTCAACCTCCTCCTGTGCTTCAAGCAGGTCGAATACACGCTCTGCACTGGCAAGAGAGGACTGAAGGTTGTTTGCAATATTACTAAGGTCAGTAATAGGCTGCATAAGAAGCTTTGAGTAGGTAATAAACACAGTGATGTCACCTACGGTTGCGTCACCCTTAACTATAAGATAACCGCCTATTACACAAATAACCACATAGCCTGCATTATTGGCAAAATTTATCAGCGGGCTGAGAAGACCGGAAAGGAACTGTGCCTTTCTGCTTGACTCACAAAGCTTTTCATTAAGCTCGTCAAATTCGGCAATGGCAATATCCTCGTGACCGAAGGCCTTTACGATTCTGTGACCTGTAAACATTTCCTCAATGTGACCGTTTACGTCACCTGTTTCCTTCCACTGCTTACGGAAATAATGCTTTGAAAAGCGAAGAATTACCATTGCAATAAGAAAGCATACGGGGAAGGGTGAAAGGCTTGTAAGAGAAAGTGAAACGCTTTCACGAAGCATAATTACAAAAACGCCCACAAAGGTTACAACAGAGGTTATAACCTGGATAAGGTTATTCTGTAAGGTGTTATTGATATTATCAATATCGTTGGTGACTCTTGAAAGAATGTCACCTGTGTTGTGATTGTCAAAATAGGAAAGAGGAAGCCTTGAAAGCTTCTTGTTGAACTTGTAGCGGATGTCTGTAATAAGCTTCTGCACAACGCCTGCAATTATGTAGTGCTGTAAAAAGCTCAAAACAGAGGAGCCGATATAGATAAAAAGAATTGTTTTAAGTATGTCGTAAATGGGTGTAAAATCCATTACGCCTGTAGCAAGCTTATTTTGCACCTGCTCGTTTAAAACGTCAATGATGTTGCCGAGATATCGCGGGCCGAGGATAGTAAGAAGTGAAGCTGCCGCCGCACACACAATTGTAAAAATAATTGCAAGCTCTCTGCCCTTGAGAAGAGCCATAAGCTTCTTTGCTGTAGGAAGCATTTTTCTCGGCTTTTCCTTTTCACTTCTTCTCGAATCACGGTAAGCAGAATATCTGTCCTTTATTGCTGTTCTTTTTGAGGAGCTTTCTTTTTTCATACGTCATCCTCCTCTGTAATCTGTGATGAATAGATTTCCTTGTAAACATCGCAGCTTTCAAGAAGCTCGCTGTGCTTACCGCAGCCGACAACCTTACCGCCCTCGAGCACAACAATCTTATCAGCGTCAAGGATTGTACCTACACGCTGAGCAACAATGATAACAGTTGCGTCAAGATTTTCCTTTATAGCCTTACGAAGGGCTGCATCGGTCTTGAAGTCAAGTGCTGAAAAGCTGTCGTCAAACACATAAACCTCTGCCTTTCTTGCAAGGGCTCTTGCAATGGA